>CALMKG010000377.1 GCA_937867175.1 uncultured Propionibacterium sp.
TCAGCCAGCAGGATCTGACCGAGCTGATCTTCGCCAAGGCGCAGCAGAATGGTTCTTCGCCCGATCAGGAACTGCAGCACATGATGGAGCACGACCACGCCGCGGAGTGGATGGGCGAGGTGCGCCGCGGCAAGGCGTTGGGTGAGCTGGTGGCAGCCGTCAAGCTCACCGACACCGAAGGCACGATCATCGACTTGAGCCGTCTGCAATCAGACGGCACGCTCGCTGACGAGTTGGATGATCTGGAGCTCGCCGACGAGTTGGACGATCTGGAGCTCGCCGACGAGGAGCCTGTCGCCCAAGAGGCCCCCGCAGCTGAGGAGCCCAAGGCAAAGGGCATCAAGGCGAAGAAAGCGGAGACATCCGCTGTCGCCGAGGAGGACGAGGCGAAGCCCGCCCCCAAGAAGCGCACTGCGAAGTCGGAAGACTGACCTCACGCCGCTGGCCCTTCGTTGGTTGCGTCGAAGGGCCAGCGGCGCGAATTAGGCTCGCAGCCAACCCAGCGATTCGGAGGTAACCATGACGTCCGGCCAAGAAGGTGCCGCTACCCTGCCAAGGTTCAACATCGTGGTTGTCGGCCTTGCGGCAGCACTGATCAGCCTGCTGCTGCTGCGAGAGTTCGCAGGCATCATCGGGCCGCTGTTCCTGGCGCTCAACCTGATGATCACCGGCTATCCGGTGCACACGTGGTTGGTTCGCAAGGGCACCCCGTCTTGGCTCAGCGCCACCGTGGTCTCGCTCACGGTCTTCGCGGTGCTGGTGGCAATCGTGGTCGGCCTGATCTGGTCGGTCAGCGAGATGGTCGGCCTGCTGCCGCAGTACTCCGAACAGTTCACAGCGCTCTATCAGCAGGTGGTCGACCTTGCCCTGAGTTGGGGGTTCGAACCAGCCGCCATCACCAACATCTTCAGCTCCCTCGATCCCACCCGCGTGCTCAGTGCCGCAACCTCGGTGCTGTCCGGAGCGTCCGGGACTGTGGGCATCATCGGGATCGTCGTGGCCGCAATCGTCTTCTTGGCGATGGACACTCCAGGTATGGAGCGCCGGATCGGGATGATCTCGCTCACCCGTTCCCGGATCGCAGTCGCCATGGGCAGCTTCGCGACGGGCGTGCGGCGCTACTGGCTGGTCACCACCATCTTCGGTCTGATCGTCGCCGGACTGGACGGCATTGCACTGGCGTTCATGGGTGTCCCGCTCGTGCTGGTCTGGGCGCTGTTCAGCTTCCTGACCAACTACATCCCTAACATCGGGTTCGTGATCGGTCTCATCCCCCCGGCCGTGGTGGCGCTGTTCGCGAACGGCTGGCAGTCCGCCCTGCTGGTCGTCGTGGTGTACTCGGTGCTGAACTTCGTCGTCCAGTCGATCATCCAGCCACGGTTCACCGGCGAATCAGTTGGCGTGACGCCCACCACCTCCTTTGTGTCGCTGCTGCTGTGGAGCGCGGTGCTGGGTGGGATGGGCACCCTGCTGGCGTTGCCGCTGACACTGCTGGTCAAGTCGTTGGTCATCGATAGTGATCCAAACGCCAGATGGGTGAATGCACTGATAGCGGTTGACCCCAAAGACGCCGAGGCGGAACCGGGTGACCGGTCCTTGGGCTGACGCGGCGCACCGAACGAAGTAGCCGCCATGGCCCTGCGCTCGGCAATCAAGGCAGACGTTTTCATCCGCGCCCCGCATACCGCCATCCCGCCGACGCCGCCAGCGAACACCCTTCGGATCCGCTCCGTTTTGTCAGTGGTCCGTTGTAGGTTCATGGTGTGATTCCAGACATGACAACCTTGCGTGCCGCGGCAGCCGGATCGTCGGGCAGCATGACAGACAACGTGTACCAGTCGTTGTTGGCCAACCGCATCATCTTCCTCGGCTCCGAGGTTCGCGACGAGAACGCCAACGCAATCTGCGCCCAGATGTTGCTGCTGAATGCCGAAGACCCGACGAAAGACATCTACCTCTACATCAACTCCCCGGGTGGCTCGGTCGACTCCGGCATGGCGATCTACGACACCATGCAGTGGATCAGTAACGATGTCGCCACTGTGGCGATGGGTCTGGCCGCATCCATGGGGCAGTTCCTGCTGTGCGCGGGAGCCCCCGGCAAGCGTTATGCGTTGCCGCACGCCCGCATCCTGATGCATCAGCCGTCCGGCGGTCTGGGTGGCACCGCTTCCGACATCGCCATCCAGGCCGAGCAGTCGCTGCACCTCAAGCGGCAGATGGCCCAACTGATCGCCCAGCACACCGGACAGTCCTTGGAGCAGATCGAGCGCGACTCCGACCGTGACCGCTGGTTCACGGCGCACGAGGCGCAGTCCTACGGCTTCATTGACCACGTCTTCGAACGTGCCTCGCAGATCAAGACTCCCGACGCGCCGAACCAGTAAGGACGACGATGATCCCGAATCCGATTCCCGGCACCAACCTTCCGCGCCTGCCTTACGCCGGCAGCGGCTTCGAACCGCGGATGGACTACATCATTCCGCAGTGGGAAGAGCGCACCAGCTATGGCGTGCGCCGGGTCGACCCGTACACGAAGTTGTTCGAGGAGCGCATCATCTTCCTCGGCACGCCGATCAGTGACGAGATTGCCAATGCAGTGATGAGTCAACTGCTCGTCCTGCAATCGATGGACACCGAGCGTCCGGTGTCGATCTACCTGAACTCGCCGGGCGGCTCGTTCACCGCGCTGACCGCGATCTACGACACGATGCGCTACATCAAGCCTGATGTGCAGACGATCTGCCTGGGGCAGGCCGCCTCCGCTGCGGCGGTCATCCTTGCTGCAGGGACGAAGGGCAAGCGTCTTGCACTGCCCAACTCCCGCATTCTGATCCACCAGCCGTCGATGTCGGGCGACGGGTCCTACGGGCAGTCGTCCGACCTTGAGATCCAGGCGCGTGAGATCATGCGTATTCGCACCCTGATGGAGCAGATGCTGGCCGAGAACACCGGTCAGCCCGTTGACAAGATCAGCCGCGATGTGGAACGCGACAAGTTCCTCACCGCCCAAGAGGCCGTCGAGTACGGCATCATCGACGACATCTTGACTTCACTGTCAGATACTCGTTAGTACCGAAACCCGCTATGGATCTCGGCCCTGGCGTCCAATTGGGGCGCTAGGGTTGCAGACCCGGAGACTACCTCGACAAGGAGGGGCCATGGCTCGCATCGGTGAGAGCGGAGACCTTTTCAAGTGCTCCTTCTGCGGCAAGAGCCAGAAGCAGGTCAAGAAGCTGATTGCTGGTCCTGGCGTCTACATCTGTGACGAATGCATCGACCTATGCAACGAGATCATCGAAGAGGAGTTCAGCGACGACACTCCGGCACAGACCGGCGCCGATCTGCCCCGGCCAGCAGAGATCCGGGCCTTCCTCGACGAGTACATCATCGGGCAAGACTCGGCGAAGAAGACTCTGTCAGTCGCCGTCTACAACCACTACAAGCGCATTCAGGCCCAGTTGGCCAGCGGACGCCAGCGCGACGACGATGTCGAGTTGGCCAAGTCGAACATCCTGCTGATCGGGCCCACCGGATGCGGCAAGACCTACCTGGCCCAGACTCTGGCGCGCATGCTCAACGTCCCGTTCGCAATGGCGGACGCCACGGCGCTGACCGAAGCCGGCTACGTCGGTGAAGACGTCGAGAACATCCTTCTCAAGTTGATTCAGGCCGCAGACTTCGACATCAAGAAGGCCGAGACCGGCATCATCTACATCGATGAGATCGACAAGGTCGCCCGCAAGTCAGAGAACCCGTCGATCACCAGAGACGTGTCGGGTGAGGGTGTCCAGCAGGCGCTGCTGAAGATGCTCGAGGGTACGGTGGCGTCGGTGCCACCGCAAGGTGGCCGCAAACACCCGCATCAGGAGTTCATCCAGATCGACACCACCAATGTGCTGTTCATCGTCGGCGGCGCTTTCTCGGGTCTGGAGCACATCATCGACGCCCGGGTCGGCCAACGGCCACTCGGCTTCACTGCCAGCCTTGAACAGCGTGTTCCCCGCGATGACGACCCGTTCGCCGGGGTGCGTCCGGAAGACCTCCAAAAGTACGGCTTGATCCCGGAGTTCATCGGACGCCTACCGATGATCGCCACGGTGCCAAAGCTCGACGAACACGCCCTGGAACGAATCTTGATCGAACCGCGCAACGCGCTGGTCAAGCAGTTCCGCAAGCTTTTCGAGTTGGATCGGGTGCAGCTCGAATTCACTGACGGCGCGGTGCGGGCGATCGCCGGAAAGGCGCTGGAGCGCGGCATCGGTGCCCGTGGCCTGCGGGCGATCCTCGAGGAGTTGCTGCTCGACGTGATGTACGAGGTCCCCGGCATGCCAGAGGTCGGACAGGTGGTGGTGACTGAGCAGGCAGTGCGAGGCGAGGTCGGGCCCGAGTTGCTCACGCGTCAGCAGCTCGCGGAGCGCACCGAACTGTCGGCATGAACCGCCGCGGAATGATCATCCGCGGCTCCGCCGGGCCACCCGCTAGGCTACTCGGGTGAGATACATCTCGACCCGAGGGGTGCCCGGCGCACCATCGGCGAGCTTCAGCGACATCCTGCTCGAGGGTTTGGCGGCCGACGGTGGGCTCTACGTACCTGCCGAGTATCCGCAGCTGACCGACCGAACCCTTGAACAGTGGCGCAGTGTGCTGGCCACCGAGGGTTACGCGGCGCTGGCCCATCGCGTTCTCAGCCTGTTCATCGACGACATCCCGTCCGACGATCTGTTGGCCATCTGCCAACGTGCCTACACCGCCGAGAAGTTCGGCAAACCCAGCATCGTCCCGGTTGACCGGATCGGTGACGGGCCGCTGTGGATCGGTCACTTGTCGAACGGCCCCACCGCTGCGTTCAAGGACATGGCGATGCAACTGCTCGGCGAACTGTTCGAGTACGAACTCACCCGGCGCGACCAGCAGCTGACAATTCTCGGCGCCACCAGCGGAGACACCGGCTCGTCGGCCGAGTATGCGATGCGGGGCCGCGATCGTTTGACCGTCTACATGCTGACCCCCGCTGGCCGGATGACCCCGTTCCAGCAGGCCCAGATGTTCAGCCTGCCCGACCAGAACATCCATAACATCGCCGTCGATGGCGTCTTCGACGACTGCCAAGACATCGTCAAGGCCGTCAACGCGGATGCCGAGTTCAAGGCGGCCCATCGCATCGGGGCGGTCAACTCGATCAACTGGGCGAGGTTGGCGGCCCAGGTCGTCTACTACGTGGCGTTGTGGCTGCGGGTCACCACGCGCAATGATCAGCGGGTCAGCTTTGCCGTGCCCACCGGTAACTTCGGCAACATCTGCGCCGGCCACGTGGCGCGCGAGATGGGGTTGCCCATCGACGCATTGGTGCTGGCCACCAACGAGAACAACGTCTTGCACGAGTTCTTCCAGACCGGGGTCTACCGGGTACGCAGCAGCGACGAAGTGGCTGCCACCAGCAGCCCGTCGATGGACATCAGCAAGGCGTCCAATTTCGAGCGGTTCGTCTTCGACCTGCTCGGCCGTGACGGTGCCCGCGTCGCTGCGCTCTTCGGCGACCGGTTGGCAGGTGAGGGGCAGTTCGACCTGTCGAGGACGCCGGAGTTTGCGCGGCTGTCCGACCGGTACGGTTTTGTGAGTGGCAGCTCCAGCCATGCCGACCGGATCCAGACCATCCGCGGCCTGTGGGAGAACAACGGTGTGCTGATCGATCCGCACACTGCTGACGGCGTGCATGTCGCCCACCAGTGGCTGGGCCGGGTCACCGCCCCCATCGTGGTGCTCGAGACTGCGCTGCCGGTCAAGTTCACCGAGACGATCGTCGAGGCGGTGGGCATCGTTCCGGAGCGTCCCGCGCGGTTTGTCGGCATCGAGGACGCACCGCGCCGAGTCATCGATCTGCCCAACGACCCGGACGCGATCAAGCGTTACATCGCCGAGACCGAAGGCGCCCCGCGCAACGCGTGAACCCAGGTGCTCGGCCCGGACGAATCCGAGCCGAGCCAAGGGTCACTAGGGGGTTCAGTTTTCGCTGGCGGCCAGCGTGACTTTGACGGCGATCTGGCCACCGTCGTCGGGCACATACTCCAGCTCACCAGTGATCCGGCCCACCGCGCGCAGGTCCCTGCTGATCGGCTGCAAGCGGTCGAGGGCGTCCTGCGGCCCATGCACCACTGCCTTCGCGACCTCGGACCGCATCTTCACCTGCGCCCGGGACTTCGCACCCCGGATGGCCATCAACACGGCGGCGATGTCATCGAGCAGGGCGGCGTCGCCGCCGGTGGGCAACTCCTCGGTGCTGGGCCAAGCAGCCCGGTGCACCGAACCCGGCTGCCACCAACTCCACACTTCTTCGGTGACGAAGGGCATGAACGGGGCGAACAGCCGCAACTGGACGCTCAACGCGAGCTGCAGGGCGGCCTTTGCCGACGCGGCCGCCGGATCATCTTCGGGACCGTAGGAGCGTTCCTTGACCAGCTCCAGGTAGTCATCGCAGAACGTCCAGAAGAACTTCTCCGCCACCTCGAGCGCATCGGTGTACTGGAACTCGTCCAACGAATGGGTTGCCCGCTCGACGATATTGCGCAGCGCCGCCAGCATCGCCAGGTCGTCGGGCTCGCTGATGGCATCCGGGCCGACGGGCAGGTGCTTGTCGAGCACGAACTTGGACGCGTTCAAGATCTTCATGGCGAGCCTGCGTCCGACCTTCATCTGGGTCTCGTCAAACGGTGAGTCCATGCCGGGACGCGCCATCGCGGCACGCCAACGCACTGCGTCCGCACCGAACTTGTCGAGGATCTCGGTCGGGACGACCACATTGCCCTTCGACTTGCTCATCTTCTTGCGGTCGGGGTCGACCACGAAACCGGAGATCGTGGCGCGACGCCACGGCAACTCGTGCTCCTCGAGATGGCTGCGCACCACCCGGCTGAACAGCCAGGTGCGGATAATGTCGTGGGCCTGCGGTGCCATGTTCATCGGGAAGGTGAGCTGCCACAATTGCTCGTCGCGCTCCCAGCCGCAGGCGATTTGCGGGGTCAGGGAGCTGGTGGCCCAAGTGTCCATGACATCCGGGTCGCCGACGAAACCACCCGGCAGACCGCGCTGCGACTCCTCGAAACCCGGAGCCGGCTGAGATGCGGGGTCGACCGGCAGGGACGCCTCGTCTGCGGTGATCGGGTGGTCGTAGTCGGGCTCGCCATCGGCGTCCAACCGGTACCAGACCGGGAACGGGACACCGAAGAAGCGTTGCCGGCTGATCAGCCAGTCACCGTTCAGACCACTGACCCAGTTGGCGTAGCGGTGTCGCATGTGCTCGGGCGTCCAGGCGAGTTCGTCGCCTCGGGCCAGCAACTCCGCGCGCAACTTCGGGTCACGGCCGCCGTTGGTGATGTACCACTGGCGCGTCGAGACGATCTCGAGCGGCTTGTCGCCGCGCTCGTAGAAGTTCGTCATGCGGGTGGTCGGCCTCGGTTCGCCGACCAACTCGCCTCGCTCCCGAAGCATTTCGACGGTGCCCTCGCGGGCCGAGAAGGTGGTCTTGCCGGCGATCCGCTCGAACGCGTCGGTGTTGGTGATCCAGTCGGGGGTTTCACGCAGCACCCGGCCGTCACGTCCAATGATGGTGCGGGTCGGCAGCCCCAGCTCACGCCACCAGGTGACGTCGGTGAGGTCACCGAAGGTGCAGCACATTGCGATGCCGGACCCCTTGTCGGGCTCGGCGTCCGGATGCGCCAGCACGGGCACCTCGACCCCGTAGACCGGCGTGGTCACGGTGCTCCCGAACAGCGGTTGATAACGCTCGTCGTCGGGATGGGCGACCAATGCGCAGCAGGCCGCCAGCAGTTCGGGACGAGTGGTCTCGATCAGCACGTCGGTGCCGTCTGAGCGGTGGAAGTTGATTGAGTGGTAGAAGCCTGGGTACTCCCGGGCCTCCAGTTCGGCCTGGGCGACCGCTGTCTGGAAGGTCACATCCCACATCGTCGGTGCCAGCGAGAGGTAGGCCTCGCCACGGGAGCGGTTGCGAAGGAAGGCCAACTGGGCGACCATCTGCGCCTCCGGCGAGATAGTGGTGTACAGCAGATCCCAGTCGACCGACAGACCCACCCGACGCCACAGGTCTTCGAAGGCTTGCTCGTCGACGCCGGTCAGCTCATGGCATAGCTCGACGAAGTTGCGGCGGCTGATCGGCACTGGCCGCTTCGGGTCCGGATTCGAAGGCGGGGTGAAGTCGGGGTCGTAGGGCAGCGACGGTTCGCAGCGTACTCCGTAGTGGTTCTGGACGCGCCGCTCGGTCGGCAGGCCGTTGTCGTCCCAGCCCAGCGGGTAGAAGACCTGCTTGCCGCACATCCGCTGGTAGCGCGCCACCAGGTCGGTGTGGGTGTAGCTGAAGACATGGCCCACGTGCAGCGACCCGGACACGGTCGGTGGGGGAGTGTCGATGGAGAAGACCTGATCACGCGAAGCTGGACGCTGGAACGCGTAGGTACCGTTGTCCCGCCAGTCCTGGGACCATTTCGCCTCGAGGCCCTCCAGCACCGGCGAGTCCGGTACCTGCCAACCGGACGTGCTGGTGGCGGGCAAGGACTGGTCAGGTGCAGAAGTCATGGGGTGCATCCTAGTGACTGGTTGAGTGCTCAGGCGACGGCCTGAATGGCGGCGAGCAGCGCGTCGGCGCTGGCGAGTGCGTCGTTGCTCGGCTGCCACTGGTTGCCGTTCACCGCGAAGTACGGGGTGTAGGTGACATAGTCCGGCTTCAGGTCTTGCATGGCGTCCACGAAGTCGCTGGTCGTCCGTGAATCGAAGCAGGTCTGGAAGTCGGCCAGTTGCTGCCCGCTCAAACCGGCCTGCTCGGCCAGGGTGCCGCGTAGTTGCTCATCGGTCCAGCCGTCGCCCTCGCGTGCCGGCTGCGCGGCGAAGACAGCCTTGCTGTATGCAGGGAAGGCGCCCTGCACGTCGGCGCAGGTGGCCGCCAAGGCCGCCCGATACGAGTGATTGCCGGGATATCCGCGGTCGAGACCATGCAGCATGTGGTAGGTCAGCTGGATCTCGCCGGATTTGGCCAACTGCTCCAGCAGCGGATCAATGAGGGCCGAGGCATGCGCGCAGCCGGGGCACTGGAAGTCGAGGTAGGCCTCGACCAGCGGCTTGCCGGTGTTCTGCGTGGAGTTGTTGAAGACCAGTCCGTTGCCGGCCTCGTTGGCGCTGGGCGGGGTGACCTGGCCCTGCTGGGCGCGCAGTCCTTCCTCCTGCTGCTGCCGCTGCTGGTTCTGCACCAGGACGACCACCACGACGGCCACGATAACCACAGCCAGCACGGCGGCGATGGCGGTGATGATCCGACGGGTACGCGCCCGCTGTGCTTCGGCGGCTTGTTGAGCACGCAATGCCTCGCGCCGTGAGGTGCTCTCGGCCCGCGGCGTTTGCGGATTGCTGGCCTGCGGCTTGTCGGGGCGTGGTTGGTCCTGCTTGCTCTTGCTCATCTCAGCCTTCGGGTCAGTTGGTGGTCAGGGACTTGGGGGTGGCCGGCTCGGCGGCCCAGCCTTCTGGGGGTTCGTCGGAGTCGAGGATGGTCTCATCGGCGGCCCCGGGTGCCAACAGCCAGTTGTCGACCGCCAGTACCGAGCGCGGACGCACCCACAGCCAAATCCCGCAGGCCATCCAGGCGAAGTCGCGCGCGATGTCTTGCAGGTAGCGGGTCTGATCACCGGCCGGTAATTCGCCGCCCGGCGAGAAGCAGCCGCAGTCGATGCGTAGACCGTGCGACCATGCCCAAGTGATGCCGGCGATGAAGACTGCCATTGCGGTCACACCCAGAGCAGCGTTCACCCTGGTGAACAGCCCGATCACGAGCATGACGCCGACGGCTATCTCGACGAACGGTTGCGCATAGCCGATCACGGTGATCACCGAATGCGACAGCGGCAGTTGGTAGAGCTCGACCTGGGCAACGTTCGCCTCGAGTCGTCCGACCTTCAACAGGCCTGCGTAGCCGAGCCCAAAACCCAAGGCCAGCCGAGCAGCGAGGCCCACCCAGTCCCGCCAGTCGCGGGTCACCTGCTGAGGGGCCACTTGGCCGGTCCATGCGCTCACGCCGCCAATGATAACCGAGCCGTCTGGCGCTTCCGGCGGTCAAGTCCGGCGCGAAGGTGCGCAGTAGGCTTCGACGCTATGACCGTCGCGCCGCAACCGCCCACCCACGCCGATCATGACGAACTGGTGGCGTACCTCACCGCGAGGTGGCCCGAGAGCCACCCGCAACCGTCACTGGCGCGGATCAGGGCCCTGTGCGACCTGCTCGGCGACCCGCAACGGGCCTATCCGGTCATCCAGATCACCGGCACCAACGGCAAGGGCAGCACCGCGATCATGATCGACGCGCTGCTTCGGGCGATGGGGTTGCGCACCGGGCGATTCTCCAGTCCGCACCTGGTCGATGCCACCGAACGTATCAGCGTCGACGGCGAGCCGATCAGCGCGGAACGCTTCGACCAGATCTGGTGGCAGATCGCGCCCATGGTGGAGATGGTCGATGAGCAGTTGCTCGGGGGTGTGCCGATGACCTTTTTCGAGGTGATCACCGGCATGGCCTACGCGGCGTTCGCGGACGCGCCGGTGGACGTGGCGATCGTGGAAGTCGGGATGGGCGGAACCTGGGACGCCACCAGTGTCGCCGACGCCCAGGTCGCGGTGGTGGCGCCCATCTCGCTCGACCACACCCATCTGCTGGGCACCACCGTCGCCCAGATCGCGGCCGAGAAGTCAGGCATCATCAAGCCCGGTTCGGTGGCGGTGCTGGCCGGGCAACTGCCCGAGGCCGCCAAAGTGCTGACCGCCCGTTGCGCCGAGGTCGGGGCCCCGCTCAGGCGGGAGGGAGTCGAGTTCGGGTTGCTGGACCGCCAAGCCGCGGTCGGCGGCCAACTGCTGCGCATCGAGGGCATGGACGGGCCGGTCGGTGACCTCTTCCTGCCGCTGTTCGGTGCGCACATGGCCCACAATGCGGCACTCGCGGTTGCCGCGGTGGAGGCCTTCCGGGCCGCCCCGCTGGCCGCGGAGGTGATCTCGGACGGGCTCGGCGCGGTGATCGCCCCAGCCCGGCTGGAAATGGTCGACGACGATCCGGTGGTGGTCCTCGACACCGCCCACAACACAGCAGGCGTGCAGGCCACGCTTGCCGGGCTTCGAGAGGCATACGTCGCCCAGCCGCTGATCGGTCTGGTGGCAATGATGCGGGACAAAGCGGTCGCCGAAGTCCTAGACCTGCTGGCCGAGGAACTGGACACCATCGTCATCACGACCATGCCGGAAATAGACCGGTCCATGACTGCGGCGGAGTTGTCCGACTTGGCGGGGGAGTCGTTCGAGGCGAACCGAATCCGGTCGGCGCCCGACCCGGGCCACGCCATCCAGATGGCTCGCGGTCTGGCCCAGCAAGCTGGGCCACAAGCGGTGGTGCTGGTCATCGGTTCGGTCTATCTGGCCGGCCAGATCAAAGCCTTACTGGCCACTGCTGCGGGCGCGGGGGAGGACTTTTAGGCCTGGACTGAGTCGCGACCGCCTGTGGGGGTGCTTGTAGGGTCTTCAGTATGAGTGGTATTGAGCGCACCTTGGTGCTGGTGAAACCGGACAGCGTGGCCCGTGGGCTGGTCGGTCAGATCATCGCCCGTTACGAGGCGAAGGGGTTGACCTTGGTGGCACTTGAGTTGCGCACCGTTTCCTCCGAGTTGGCGGCCCAGCACTACGAGGAGCATGTCGGACGTCCCTACTACCCGGGGCTGGTGGAGTTCGTCACCTCGGGACCGCTGGTGGCGATGGTGCTGGAGGGGGAGCGGGCGATCGGGGCAGTGCGACTGCTCAACGGTTCAACCGACTCGGCGGTGGCCGCTCCCGGCACCATCCGCGGCGACTTGTCGCTGTCCAACAGCCGCAACCTCGTGCACGCCTCCGATTCGCCTGAGACAGCCGCGCACGAGATCGACCTGTGGTTCCCGGGATTGGGCTGAGCCCGTGTCCCAGTCGAACCCGGATCAGGCCATTGCGCCGATCACGCAGGGCCCGGTCAGCGCGCCGATCTACGGTCAGCAGCTGCCCGACCCGCACGGCCCGCAGCCGCCGTTCGGCTCGCACTTCCAACCAACCCTGCCGGTCCGGCAGAGTGACTACGTCATGTTCTGGCGGACGCCGGCCTGGCGTTGGTGGCGTCCGGTGGTCGCCCTGCTGCTGACGCTGTTCTTGGGAGTGCTGGCTGCGACCATGATCTACGGTGTCTCGCTGTTCATCGATACCGCAGCCGGCCGGATCGACCCGCTGTCTGCGGGCTACGACCCGTTCGACATCACCGCGCTGGGCTTCCTGGCGAACAACCTCGGGCTGGCAAGCTTGATAGTCATCGCCGGGCTGGTCTCGTCCTCGCTGTTCAAACAACGCGCCGGTTTCCTGGCCAGTGTGGTCGGGAAGCTTCGCTGGGGTTGGCTGGGACGCTGCGTGCTGATGATCCTGCCGCTGTGGATCATCTACATCGGCTTGGACACCTGGCTCAGCATGCGGGCGGGCGCCAGTCTCAATCTCGCCGTGAATCCGGACACTTGGCTGCTGGCCTTCGGCATCCTGCTGACGACACCTTTGCAGGCGGCAGGCGAGGAGTTCGCCTTCCGCGGGGTGACCAACCGTGCCGTGGCCAGCTTCTTCAGCAATGGTCGCGCCGGTCTGGTGGCCGGGGCGGTCAGTTCGTCCCTGGTGTTCACCGCCGCCCATGCGGCAGGTGATCCGTGGCTGAACGTCTACTACTTCTGTTTCGGCCTGGCCGCCTGCTATGTGACCTGGCGAACCGGGGGCCTGGAGGCGGCGATTGCGATTCATGTGGTGAACAACGTCTGTTCCGAGGCGTTTCTGCCGTTCAGCGGGGTCGGCGAGATCTTCCACCGTGAGGCGGGTACCGCCGGCCCGCTGGTCCTGGTCGGGATGGTGGTCATCGCGCTGGCCGTGGCATTGATCGTCTGGCAGGCAGAAAAGCGAGATATTCAGGCCACTGCGGCCCCGGGGGAGTCGATGGCCAACGCCTTGGCGGGCTTGCAGGCCACCATCCCCACCCCGCAGCAGCCCCCCATGTACCCCCGACCACCGTTGCCACAGCCCGGCCCGCGCCCGCAGCCGGGACCGGAGAACCCGCCACCGCCGCCGCGAGGCGTCACCGGCGACGATCCGGCTCCGCTGCTAAACCCTCGTCCTTGGGAGTCGTCATGACCACAACTCCTCCTGAATCGTTGTTCAACCGATTGGAACCGCTGCTCGCGCAGGTGACCAAGCCGATTCAGTATGTCGGCGGTGAACTGAACGCGGTGACCAAGGATTGGGTCGGCACCGATGTGCATTGGGCGTTGATGTACCCGGACGCCTACGAGGTGGGCCAGCCCAACCAGGGCCAGGCGATCCTCTACGAGGTACTCAACGAGGTCGACTGGGTGCTGGCTGAACGTGTCTTCTCGGTCTGGCCCGACCTCGAGCAGCGGATGCGTGCGGTGGGGCTGCCGTTGTTGAGCCTGGAGAGCCATCGTCCGGTGAAGAAGTTCGACGTGCTCGGGATCAGCCTGGCGACCGAACTCGGCTACACCAATCTGCTCAACGCCCTTGACCTGGCCGGCATCAAGCTGCACAGCGTCGACCGGGCCGACTACGAACCCCTCGTGGTGGTCGGCGGGCACTGCGCGTCCAACCCGGAGCCGGTCGCCGACTTCATCGATGTCGCGGTGCTCGGAGACGGCGAGGAGGCGGTTCTCGAGCTCAGCCGGATCGTTCGAGGCTGGCGGGCTGCCGGCCGGCCCGGTGGGCGCTTAGGGGTGCTCGAGCGTCTGGCAGCCACCGGCAAGTTCTATGTGCCGCGGTTCTACGACGTCAGCTATGCGCCATCGGGAGCCATCGTCAAGATCTCCCCGAACCGTCCGGGTGTGCCTTACCAGGTGCAGCGTTGGATCCTCACCGACCTGGACGAGTGGGACTACCCGCGGCGCCCGCTGGTTCCGCTCGCCGAGACCGTGCACGAACGGTATTCGGTCGAGATCTTCCGCGGCTGCACCCGAGGTTGCCGGTTCTGCCAGGCCGGCATGATCACCCGCCCGGTGCGGGAGCGTAGCCTGCCCGTGATCGGGTCGATGGTCGACCAAGGGCTGTCGTCCACCGGTCTGGACGAAGTGGGGCTGCTCAGTCTGTCCAGCGCCGACCACAGCGAGATCGGTGAGATCACCAGGCAGTTGGCGGACCGCTATGAGGGCTCCCAGGTTTCGCTGTCGCTGCCCAGCACCCGGGTTGACGCCTTCAACATCGACCTGGCCGCTGAGCTTGCCCGCAACGGCCGTCGTAGTGGGCTGACCTTCGCCCCTGAGGGTGGCACCGAGCGAATCCGGGCCGTGATCAACAAGAACGTCAGCGAGGACGACCTGATCAAGACCGTCACGACGGCGTTCGCCGGCGGCTGGCGGTCGGTGAAGCTCTACTTCATGTGTGGTCTGCCCACCGAGACCGACGAGGATGTGCTCGCGATCGCTGACCTGGCGCACCGTGTGATCGAGACCGGACGCCGGGCCGCCGGCCACCGCGACATCGGTTGCACCATCAGCATCGGGGCCTTCGTGCCCAAGCCGCACACACCCTTCCAGTGGGTCGGGCAGACCGACCCCGAAGTCGCCAACGAACGGATGCGGCAGTTGAAGCAGCACGTGCGGGACGATCGGCAGTGCGGCCGGGCGATCGGCATCCGGTACTCCGACGGACGACCGGGCTTGATCGAGGGGCTGCTGGCACGCGGTGACCGTCGTGTGGGACGGGTTGTCGAGGAGGTCTGGCGGGATGGTGGCCTTTTCGACGGTTGGAGCGAGCACTTCGACTTCGACCGGTGGGTGCGCTGCGCCGAGGAGCAGTTGGTCCCGCAGGGGGTCAGTCTTGCGTGGTACACCACCAGGCAGCGTCCGATGACGGAGGTGCTCCCTTGGGACCACCTCGACCTGGGGTTGGACCGGAATTGGTTGTGGCAGGACTACCAGGACGCCCTGGCGGGCCGGGCGGTACACGACTGCCGCTGGGACGACTGCAACGACTGCGGGGTGTGCCCGAAGTTCGGGGTGGACATTGAGATCGGCCCCAGCGGGGGATCGCTACTGCCCCTGAGTGCGGTCAACTCGTCGTTGGCGTGACGTCCGAGCGCGGCAGGCCCAGTTCCACGCCCAGGAGTCTGACCGGGTCACGGTGATGCTGGCGTGCATGACTGCTGGCGCTACGCTCATCGGCATGGCTCGACCCCAACCGACCCAACAACCGCCGCCCGTCCAGAGGCTGCGGCTCCGCTATGCCAAGCGGGGAACTGCTCGGTTCGCGAGCCATCGTGATTTCAGCCGGGCGCTGGAACGGGCACTGCGCCGTGCCAAGGTGCCGATGGCTTACTCGTCGGGTTTCTCCCCGCACCCGCGGATTTCGTACGCGGGGGCCGCGCCGACCGGCACCGGCAGCGAGGCGGAGTACCTGGAACTGGGGCTGGCCGAGCACTGCGACCCGGGTGAGCTGGCGGATGCTCTTACCCGCGCACTGCCCGAGGGATTCCCGATCCTGCGGGCTGTGGAGGCTTCGGGTGGGCCGCTGACCGAACGCCTGGCGGCGTCCGAATGGACGATCGAGTTGCCGAGCGTCGCTGCCGATGCGTTGCCCCGGTTGGCAGGGCTGCTCTGGGACGCCGAGATGGTTGAGGTGAGCCGACTGACCAAGAAGGGCGAACGCCGCTTCGATGCCCGGCAAGCCGTCGTCAAGGTGTGGGTGGCGCAGGACGCGCTGCATGTCGTGCTCCGCCACACCGAGCCACTGGTTCGCCCGGACGACGTTTTCGCGGCCTTGCAGCGGTTGGCGCCACAGGAGATGGCCGCTGCCGGCCCGCCGCGGGCGACCCGGCTGCGGCAGGGCCCCCTGGTCGTCGACACGGTGGGTGACCCGTTCGAGGAATCAACCTGAGAAGGCCGCGCCGCAGGGCGATCGCGGTGCGGTATGGCATACTGGAGGTCAGGCAACGTGCCGCCGGCACGAACTTTCAGGATGTCCATAGTCCAACCGCGACGCTGATTGCGAGCTGGTACCCACGGGGGCCGCAAGCGCGGGGACGATGCGTAGCCCTGACAGTGCCACCAGTTTTGGGCCGTGGTCCGCCACGGCAGTGACCCGCGCCCCCCAGGCGCAGAGGAGCATGCATGCTCGACAGCGATCCTGCAAACCATTTGGCAGATGAAGCAACTGATGAACCCACCCCGGCCAATGCGATGCAGCAGCCGGTCGCAGATGACCTTCCTCGCCCACCCAGCGGTCGGCGATCCGCCATCCGTCCGGCAGGGCCACCGCAGCCGGTGAGTTGGCCGATCCCCGAGCCGGTCCCGGCCGAGCTGCCGACCGAACCAGCCGAGGAATCGGCAGCCCCCGAAGAGCAGGGCGTCGCCGACGTAGCCCCGCAAGCCGAGGGGCCCATCGATGTGACGCCTGGTCCCGTGAGCGACGAGTCGACTGCTACGTCAGATGCTGAGTCGGTGGAGGCCCCCGAAGGGGTTGGTGCCCAACAGACCCCGGTCCAAGAGGTCTCGACCGAAAACACCCAGCCGCAGCAGGAACCCAGCGACCAGCCAGCCGCCATGCCAACGGACAAGCCCGCCCAGAAGCGATCCCCCCGCACGAGCCGCCCCCAAACCAGCACGGAGGGTCTGGCAGGCACTTCTTCATCGAGCAATCGTCGACGCAGCGGTCGAGGCAAGGCCGCCACGGAGTCGATGGCACAGGCCGAAACCGAGCATGGCGCATCTTCCGAGATTGAGGCTGCGTTGAGCGCCGTTGAGGCGTCGCCACAGTCGCGGACGCGACGTGCGACTCGTACCAGCGCGGCCGGCCTGATCGGTGTTGAAGTGCCCACCGATGCGGCAGGTGAGGTCGACACCCTGCAGGTGCTGGCGTCCTTGGCAGCCGCCATTGCGGGCCGCCCGGATGGGGCGCCAGCCGCCGAGCTTGAGCCCGGAACCCAACCCGCCCAACTGGAGGGCCGCCCCGCAGAGGCGGCGCTCGAGCGCGGCGAGGCCGTGGACGAGGCCGCAGACGACCAGGCCGAAGAGGCGCTGCCTGAAGGCTCGACGTCTGAGACCAGCGCGGACGAATCCGACGAAGAGCAGGGCGAGCAGACAGGCGGGTCCCCGACCCGCCGCCGGCGTCGTCGCGGTGGACGACGTCGCCGTCGTGGTTCCGGTGGGTCGGGTGATGACGAGAGCGTCGAGGACGGCGATCAGTCCGATGAACAGGACGAAGCCGACGACGGCGGCGCTTCAGACGACCAGCCGGATGAGGCGGATCACGCAGGCTCCGGCTCCGAGTCCGTCGGCAGCTCGAACCGTCGGCGTCGCCGGCGCCGGCGACGGGTGGATGATGCTGGCGGAGACGACGACGATCAGGGTGACGTTGCGGTGCGGGTGCGTGAGCCTCGCCGGTCGATCACCGATGAGATCTCTGGCATCGATGGCTCGACCCGTCTTGAGGCGAAGAAGCAGCGCAGGCGTGAGGGACGCGCCGCCGGGCGCCACCGTGCACCTATCCTCACCGAGGCTGAGTTCTTGGCTCGCAGGGAATCGGTCGACCGTGTCATGCTCGTTCGTCAGCATGACGACTACACCCAACTCGCGGTGCTGGAGGACGACGTCTTGGTCGAGCACTACGTCGACCGCACGACCTCAACGTCACTGATCGGCAACATCTACTTGGGCCGGGTTCAGAACGTGCTCCCGAGCATGGAGGCCGTCTTCATCGACATCGGACGCGGCCGAAACGCCGTGCTGTATGCCGGTGAGGTCGACTGGGATGCCTTCGATGTCAGTTCCGATGCCCGCAAGGTGGAGCAGGTCTTCAAGTCGGGACAGTCGGTATTGGTCCAAGTCAGCAAGGACCCAGTTGGCGCCAAGGGAGCCCGGCTCACCGGTCATGTCTCCATCCCCGGACGCTACGTCGTCTACTCTCCAGGTGGTCACCTGTCCGGGATAAGCCGCAAGCTCCCGGACGCCGAACGGCACCGTCTCAAGCAGGTGCTCGACAGCGTGGTCTCTGAGGACTCCTCGGTCATCGTGCGCACCGCCGCCGAAGGCGTGTCGGCCGAGGAACTCGTCAGCGACGTGGAGCGGCTCAAGGCCCATTGGCAGCAGATCGAGAAGAAGTCCAAGCAGGGCAGCGCGCCGCAACAGCTGTACGCCGAGCCCGATCTGACCCTGCGCCTCATCCGCGACACCTTCACCGAGGACTTCAAGCAGTTGATCGTCGCCGGAGACGGTGGCGCCGATGACGCCTTCGATCAGATCGCCGGCTACATCGACCGGGTCGCGCCGCAGTTGGCCGATCGGCTGGTGAAGTGGGAGGCCGCCGAGGGCGACCCGTTGGCGAAGTTCCGCCTCGACGAGCAAATCAGCAAGGCGTTGGAACGCAAGGTCTTCCTGCCGAGCGGCGGATCGCTGGTGATCGATCGGACCGAGGCGATGACCGTCATTGATGTCAACACCGGCAAGTTCACCGGGGCTGGTGGCAACTTGGAGGAAACCGTCACCCGCAACAACCTGGAGGCGGCCGAGGAGATTGTCCGGCAGCTTCGCCTGCGTGACCTCGGCGGCATCATCGTCATCGACTTCATCGACATGGTGCTGCCCAGCAACCGCGACCTCCTGCTCCGCCGTTTGGTCGAGTGTCTGGGTCGTGATCGCACGCGTCACCAGGTCAGCGAGGTGACGAGTCTGGGGCTGGTGCAGATGACCCGCAAGCGGATCGGCACCGGGCTGGCCGAGGCCTTCACCGAGCCCTGTGAGCACTGTGGCGGTCGTGGTTACATCCGCCACGATGAGCCGGTCGAGTCCCAGGCACCCGCTGACGGAGGTGAGCGACGAGTCGGCCGATCCACGCCCAACGGTGCCAGTGGTAACCGCAGCCGCGGCGCCCGCGTCACCAATCGGCCCCGGACCAAGCCTGAGGAAGCCGCCAAGGCGAACCAGGTCGTCCAGCCGACGGAGGCGGCCAGGCAGGCCGCGGCGAAGGTAGCGGCCGCGTCCCGGCATCATGTGGAGCCGGGCACCGATACGGCCGACGGCACCGAATCTGGTGCCGCAGCCGACGAGGTGGCTCAGATTGAGGCGGTTGCGCCGGAGACGGTTTGACCGGTCGGGTGAGCGGCACGTAACATGGATCTTCGGTGCGTGCCCGGCTGGCGACGAGTCGGCAGGGACGCTGCAGACGTTGGGTGTCGTGGCCAGTCAGGTTGACGGCTGTGACGTCATCAGTACAAACGAGAGTTCCGTCCTCGTTGCTTGGGGACGGTTGAGCGAGAGTGAGTCAGGCGTGTACGCGATCGTGCGTAGTGGCGGCCGCCAGCACAAGGTGGCCGTGGGTGACATCGTCGAGATCGACCGGGTCGTTGACGAGGTCGGCAGCAGCATCACGCTGCAGCCCCTGATGCTGGTTGACGGCGACGACATCACCACCGCCCAGGACAAGCTGGGCAAGGCCTCCGTTACGGCTGAGGTGCTCGGCGAGGTCAAGGGTCCGAAGATCCGGATCCTGAAGTACAAGAACAAGACCGGTTACACCAAGCGCCAGGGGCACCGTCAGAAGTACACCCAGGTCAAGGTCACCGGAATCGAAGGCTGAGGTAGGCAGATGGCACACAAGAAGGGCGCGTCCAGTTCGCGCAACGGTCGTGATTCCAATTCGCAGCGCCTCGGTGTGAAGCGCTTCGGTGGCCAGCAGGTCAACGCGGGTGAGATCCTGGTTCGCCAGCGCGGCACCCACTTCCACCCCGGTGAGGGCGTGGGCCGAGGTGGCGACGATACCCTGTTCGCGCTGATCGCCGGCAAGGTCCAGTTCGGCACCCACCGCGGTCGCAACGTGGTTAACGTCGAGCCCATCGAGGCCTGAGACCCTTTAGAACAACCGTGATGGCGGGGGACGCGATGATTGCGCCCCTCGCCGCTGCATTTGTGTGCACGGGGAGGCTTTCATCATGATCTCACGCGCCAGCCGTATGACCGACGAGGGGGTCAACCTACCGAGCCCCGACGATGAAGCCACCCCATTCTTGGTTGACCTGGAGCGCATCCGGTTCTCGCCGTTCTACTCCCGGCTGTCCGCGGTCACCCAGGTGATCGGCGCGACCGGTGGCCGTTCGGTCGTGCACAATCGTTTGACCCATTCGCTGAAGGTGAGCGCGGTTGCCCATCCGATCGCCATCGAGATGCGCGAGCGCCTCGCCCATACAGCGGAGCGTCTCCCCGACGAATACGTCTGCGATTCCGCGGTGGTGCGGGCCGCCGCCAGTGCGCACGACTTGGGGCATCCGCCGTTCGGCCATGTCGGTGAGCAGGTTCTCGACCAGTTGGCTCGCGAATGGCTCGGCCTGGCCGACGGCTACGAGGGCAACGCGCAGACCTACCGGATCGTCGCCTCCCTTGATGTCATCCACGGCTCGTCCAGGGGGCTGAACCTGACCGCAGCCACCAGAGGCGCGGTGGCCAAGTACCCGTGGCTGCCCAGCCTGCAACTACCTGGTCAGCAGGGTGCGATCCTGCCCCCTGGTTTGCGCTGGATCAACGGCGAACTGCGCGTCCGCAAGTACTCCGCCTATTTCCTGGACGCCGAAGACCTGCGCACCGCCCGCAGCGCCGTGCATGGCGTCTTGCCGCTGCAACAGTCTTTCGAATCCTCGGTGATGGACATCGCGGACGACATCGCCTACTCGGTGCATGACATCGAGGATTTCCATCGCGCCGGGCTGCTGAGCGAAGCGGCAGTAGCCCGCGAGTTCCGGGAATGGCAGACGAACTGGAGTGATCTGCGTAGCCTTACCGACTCCGAACTGATGTCCCGTCGCGTACCCGCGGGTGGCGCGCTGGAGGTGGTGCGGCGCAAGACCGTCAAGGACGACCCGTGGATCGCTGACTCAGACGCCTTCTGGGAGGCTGTGCGCAATGTCTCCCGTGATCTGGTCGAAGGCTTGCTCACCGAAGGTTTCGACGGTTCGCTCGGTGCGGAACGGGCGGTGGCGTCCTTCACCCGCCACTGGATCCGCCATCTACGGCAGTCGGTGGTGCTGGCTCCGCCGGACAATCCGCGGATCGGACTGGTCACCCTCGATCAACTGGCCTGGCACGAGGTGCACGTGCTGAAGTTCATCCACAAGCATTTCGTGCTCGATCGTCCCGACATCGCGATGTACCAGCGGGGGTTGAGCCGGGTGCTGGTGCGGGCCGTCAAAGGCCTGGTGGCTTGGGCAGAAGACAGCCATGATCGGTACCGCGTGCCGCCCAGGCTACGCGAACTGGTTGAGCTGGCCACCGAGGGCTATCTGCGGCTCAGCCGGGACAAGCCAGAGGATATCCCCGAGATCGACCCTCGCGAGATCCGGCGGCTGGGACTGGGTAGGGGAGTGCTGGACTACGTGGCCTCATTCACCGATGCCCAGGCCATAGCCGTCTCCGAGGCCATCGACGGCAGGCCCGATCGACTCTGGGAGATAGGCCACACGCTGTAGCGGCCGTCCTGCTCGCAACGTCGAAGAGCCGGTGGGATCTCAGCTGCCACACACGGATTCGTTGGCTCCCCTGCTCGAAGAAGCTGAGGCACATCGGGGTATTGGGTATTGGGCGTGGCGCGCCCAGACAAGTAAACTCGTTCGATACGTCCGCGGGCGCACCAGCCCGGAAGGACGCCCGCCGGCAAGAAAGACCAATCCATGGCCATTCCGACCTTCGTCGATCGCGCTCGGCTCACTGTGAGCGCCGGCAACGGTGGACACGGCTGTGTCTCGGTGCACCGCGAGAAGTTCAAGCCGCTCGGCGGGCCCGATGGAGGCAACGGCGGGGACGGGGGCTCGGTGCTGTTGCGCGTCGACCAGGGCCTGACCACCTTGGTCGACTACCACCGCCAGTCCCAGCGGAAGGCATCCAACGGCCAGCCAGGTATGGGAGGCAACCGCAACGGCGCGAACGGCGCCGACGTCGTGCTGACGGTGCCGCCGGGCACCGTGGTCACCGACCACGGCACCGGGGAGCTACTCGCCGACCTCGGCGAGATGGATGAGGTTGTGGTGGCGTTGGGCGGGCGGGGCGGCCTCGGGAACGCCGCGCTGGCGTCGGCTGCCCGAAAAGCGCCCGGCTTCGCGTTGCTGGGCGAGGAGGGTGAGCAACGCGTCATCGACCTGGAACTCAAGGTGCTCGCTGACGTCGGTTTGGTCGGCTTCCCGAGCGCTGGCAAGTCGAGCCTGATCGCCGCGATCTCCGCGGCGAAGCCCAAGATCGCCGACTATCCGTTCACCACCTTGGTGCCCAACCTCGGGGTCGTGGTGGCAGGTCAGACCACCTTCACCGTGGCCGATGTGCCGGGCCTGATTGAGGGGGCCAGCGAGGGACGCGGGCTCGGCCATGATTTCCTGCGCCACATCGAACGCTGTCAGGCAATTGTGCATGTCATCGACTGCGCCACTTGGGAGCCGGGTCGCGAGCCCATCGGCGATCTGGACGTCATCGAAACCGAGTTGGCCAACTACGGGGGACTGGCCGACCGACCCCGGCTGGTGGCTCTGAACAAGATCGACATCCCGGACGCCAGGGACCTCGCCGAAATGGTCGGTCCAGAACTGGAGGCCCGTGGTCTACAGGTCTTCCTCATCTCGACCGTGACCGGTGAGGGGCTGTCTGCACTCACCTACGCGATGGCGAAGATCGTCGCGGCGCGCCGGTCCATCCACGACGCCACTCCTCGTCCCCGCATCGTGATCCGGCCCGAGCCGGTGCCTGGCGACCGAACCGAGTTCACCATCAAGCGGCAGGGAGATGGCGAGGGTGGCCAGGTCTGGCGGGTTCGCGGCGCCAAGCCCGAACGCTGGGTTAGGCAGACGGATTTCGCCAACGCGGAGGCGGTCGGTTATCTCGCCGACCGGCTCAACCGCATCGGCATCGAGGACGAACTGCTGGCCAAGGGTGCCCAGCCGGGGGACGCGGTGGCCATCGGCGCCGGCGAGCATCCGGTGGTCTTCGACTTCGCGCCCCAGATCGATACCGGCGCTGAACTGTTGGCACGACGCGGCGAGGATCCTCGGCTCGAGGAGGTACGTCCGTCGGTGCGGCGTCGCCGGCAGCTTGACGTCGAGTACCACGCGGCCCGAGACCAACAGATGGTCACCGATCGCGACGTGGATTGGCGGGAGCGGCACCGCCGTGCGCTGGCTGAGGAACTGTCACACGATTTCGACGATGAGGATGACCGGTGAGCCCCGATTTCGATGGTGCATTGACTGAAGAGGAAGTCCGCCGCGAGGTGGCCGAGGCCAGGCGGATCGTCATCAAGGTGGGTTCGTCGTCGTTGAGCAGTGAATCCCACGGGCTCAACACCGACCGGGTGGCCGCCTTGGTGAGGACGCTGGCCGACTGCCACGACGAGGGCCATGACGTGGTTCTGGTGAGCTCGGGGGCGATCGCCGCCGGCTTGTCGCCGCTCGGCCTGCGCCTGCGGCCGCGCGACCTGGCCCATCAGCAGGCCGCCGCCGCAGTCGGCCAAGGACTGCTCATGCAGCGCTACACAGAGCTCTTCAACGCCCGCGAGATCCTGGTCGGGCAGGTCTTGCTGACCGTCGAGGACCTGACTCGCAAGGCGAGTTA
The DNA here is from genome assembly GCA_937867175.1 of uncultured Propionibacterium sp. Classification (GTDB taxonomy): domain Bacteria; phylum Actinomycetota; class Actinomycetes; order Propionibacteriales; family Propionibacteriaceae; genus Brooklawnia. The sequence continues at coordinate 23,673 of CALMKG010000377.1, forward strand.
CACCAATGCCCTGCGGACGTTGGGCACGTTGCTGCGGATGGGTGCGGTGCCGATCATCAACGAGAACGACGCGGTGGCCACCCACGAGGTCCGATTCGGCGACAATGACAGGCTTGCCGCCCTGACCGCGCAGCTGGTACGTGCCGACGCGCTCGTCCTGCTCAGCGATGTCGACGCTCTCTACACCGCCCACCCGGACGAGCCGGACGCCGAACCGATCACCTTCGTCCCCGACGTGGAGCGACTGAACGTGGACACCCACCGCATCGGTTCGGCGATTGGCACCGGCGGGATGACGACCAAGATCCAGGCAGCCCAGATCGCCACCAGCGCCGGCATCCCCGTCGTGCTGGCCCGGGCGGAGGCCATCGACCAGGTGTTGGCTGGCGATCAGGTCGGCACCGCCTTCTCGCCGATCGATCGGCCCCGGCCCCGGCGGTTGCTGTGGCTGGCCCACGCGTCGGTTTCACGCGGCGAACTGCATCTGGACGCGGGTGCGGTCCGCGCAGTCACCCAACGCAACGCGTCGCTGCTGGCGGCAGGTATCACGAGGGTCATCGGTGACTTCATGGCCGGTGAGCCCGTCGACTTGGTCGCTCCCGGTGGCAGGCCAATCGCACGGGGTCTGGTCAACTTCGACGCCGCCGACCTTCCCCGTATGCTCGGCCGTAACTCCCACGAGCTGGCTGCCGAACTCGGTGTCGAATATGAACGTGAGGTCGTGCACAGGGACGCGTTGGTCCCATTGAGCCACGGCAGCGGAGTGTCATGAACCCCGGCGACGGGGCGCCGAACTGTGGACTCTTGGGTGGCCCACAAGCGGACGACTAGTCTGGGCTTATGACCGAAGTCGTTGAACTCGCCCGGGCCGCTCGGGTCGCTGCTCGGCAGTTGGCCGTAATCGACCGTGCCCACAAAGATGCCGCATTGCACGCCATGGCTGACGCTCTGGCAGCTGCTGCCGACGAGGTGTTGGCGGCAAATGCCTCCGATGTCGCCCGGGCTCGCGCAGCTGGCACGTCAGAGGCCCTCATCGACCGGTTGAGTCTCACGCAGCCGCGCATCGACGGCATGGTCGCCGGCCTGCGGTCACTTGCCAGCCTGCCCGATCCGATCGGCGAGGTGGTTCGTGGCTGGCAGCTGGCGAACGGCGTTCACATCGACCAGGTGCGGGTGCCGCTCGGAGTGATCGGCATCATCTACGAGGCACGTCCCAACGTCACCGCCGACGCCGCCGGCATCTGCCTGAAGTCTGGTAACGCGAGCCTGCTGAGGGGCAGCTCCAGCGCAGTCGACTCCAACCGGGCAATCGTCAAGGCGCTGCGCGCGGGACTGGCGACTGCTGGGTTGCCGCAGGACGCGGTAGCGCTCGTCGAAGGTGGCCACGAGACCACCACCGAGATGATGCAGGCCCGCGGCCTCATCGACGTGCTCATCCCGCGCGGCGGGGCCGGCCTGATCAACGCAGTGGTCACCGGCTCACAAGTGCCGGTGATCGAGACCGGCACTGGCAACTGCCACCTCTTCGTGGACATCGCCGCCGACCAACAGATGGCGCTGGGGATCATCCTCAACGCCAAGACGCAGCGGCCGAGCGTCTGCAACGCCCTTGAGACCCTGCTGGTACACCGTGGCGTTGCCGACCAGTTCGTGCCCATGGCGGTGGACGCGCTGACCGATGCCGGCGTCACGGTGCACGGCGATGAGGCCTCACGCAGTATCGACCCGCGCATCACCCCCGCCACCGATGACGAGTACGACGCCGAGTACTTGTCTCTCGACCTGGCGGTGAAGGTCGTGGACGACCTTGATGCGGCCCTGACCCACATTCGCGAGCACACCACCGGTCACTCCGAAACCATCATCACCAACGACGCCGTCGCCCAGCGTCGCTTCGTGAACGAGGTGGATGCGGCGGCCGTCCTGGTCAACGCGTCAAGTCGTTTTGTTGACGGCGGTGAGTTCGGGTTCGGCGCTGAGATCGGCATCTCCACCCAGAAGACGCACGCCCGTGGCCCGATGGCGCTGCCCGAGATGACCTCCACCAAGTACGTGGTCACCGGTTCCGGCCAGGTGCGTGCGTGAGCCACGGGGTGCAGGCCGGCTCATCGCACGAGGTCTCGATCGACCTTGGACTGGCCCGCGTCCGCGACGGCAAGCGGCGTTACCGGCTGGGAGTGATGGGCGGTACTTTCGACCCGATCCACCACGGTCACTTGGTCGCCGGCAGCGAGGTGGCGGCCCGCTTCCACCTGGACGAGGTGGTCTTCGTCCCCACCGGCACACCTTGGCAGAAGGCGGGACGCCGAGTCAGCAGCCGCGAGGACCGCTACCTGATGACGGTGGTGGCGACCGCATCAAATCCGAGGTTCTCGGTCTCGCGCGTCGACATTGATCGGGTGGGCAACACCTACACCGTCGACACGCTGCGCGACCTGAAAGCGGAGCGGGGCGCCGATGTCGACCTGTTCTTCATCACCGGCGCTGACGCACTGGCGTCCATCCTCACCTGGCGGGGCGCGGACGAACTGTTCGACCTTGGCAGGTTCGTCGGAGTTTCGCGTCCCGGCGTTGACCTCCGCTCAAATGACCTCAGCCACCTGCCACCCGACAAGGTGACCCGGCTGGAGATTCCCGCGTTGGCGATCAGTTCCACGGAATGCCGCAAGCGGGTGGCAGAGGGCCTGCCGCTGTGGTATCTCGTGCCGGACGGCGTGGTCCAGTATGTCGCCAAGCGCGGACTGTATACACCCGTGAACGACGGGACGGTGCTGATTGCCGACCCAGTCGACTGATACTGCCCCATCCATCGACCAGTCTGGAAGCCAGAATTGACCGCAACTGAAGAAGCCGTCCGCGTCACCCGGCTGGCCGCCGAGGCCGCCAACGAGAAGAAGGGCCTCGACATAGTCGCCTTCGACGTGTCCGAGGCGCTGGCCATCACCGACGTCTTCCTGATCGTCAGTGCCAACAATGAGCGCCTCGTGGGGGCCATCGTGGATGCCATCGAGGAGCGCCTGATCGAGCGTGAAGGGCTGCGTCCCAGTCGTCGGGAGGGTGACCGAGAGAACCGCTGGGTGCTGCTTGACTACGTCGATGTCGTGGTGCACGTGCAGCATTCCGAAGAGCGGAGTCTGTACACCCTCGAGCGGCTGTGGAAGGACTGCCCGCGGATAGCACTTGCTCTTGATGAGCCTGAGCTGTGACCGGCCCACGTACCCGTCTTGTGCTGTGGCGGCACGGTCAGACCGACCACAACGTTGAGCGTCGCTTCCAGGGGCAGGCCGATGTTCCACTGAACGAGGTCGGCTTGGGCCAGGCACAACAGGCCGCCGCCCTGCTCGCCCAACTGCCGGTGGACGTGGTGGTCTCTTCGCCGCTGCGTCGTGCACTGGTAACCAGCCAGACCCTGGCCAAGCGACTCGCCCTGCCCGTCGCCACTGACGACCGGTTGATGGAGATCAGCGTCGGTTCGTGGGAGGGCCTGCTGGACTCCGATGTTTACGCCGCCCACCCTGACTTTGCGCTCGCACTGGACGAAGGACGCGACTTCCGTCGGTCACCGGAGGGCGAGACCGCGCTGGAGGTGGGGGAGCGAGTCGGGGCTGCGTTGCGTGAGATCGCCGACGCGAATCCGGGCAAGACAGTCGTGGTCGGCTGTCACGGGCTCGCGATTCGGATGGGTACCGCCAACGTGCTGGGCTGGGACTACCCGACGACGACCCGGCTGGCAAGCATGTTCAATTGCGGTTGGACGACCCTGACCGCGCGGCCGCAAGGGGATTGGAAGCTGGTCACCTGGAATCAGGTGGCTTTGCAGCGTCCCTCCTGATCCGGCGGTCCGCCTTCAGCGCACAGGACGCTGCAGTGGGCCCGGCCTCGGACTGGGTCACGGGTTGGGTTACGGAGACGGGCTTGGCGGGCGTCGGCGTCCGCGTGGTCCCTGCTGAACACCGCGCGCTTTGCTCCCACGCAGCGCCTCGACGGCGAACCGCCCAAACGCAGTTCACCCCGGCGCCTCCGCGGACGGAGTTGCCGGGGTGAACCATGGTCTCCAGCAGTCGGCTCAGGCAGGGCTCAACAGATCACCCTTGACGTGGTCGAGGCGCCACGTGCTCTCGTTGCCGGCCTGGGTCTGCTTGCAGTACCAGCTGTGCAGCTCAGTGCCGAACTGGTGCTGGAAGACACAGGCGGCGCCATCACCATACAGGGGGTTCCCGGGGACCTCGTAGAACGGCCCGGTGGGCGACGTGCCGGACATGACCCGGGTCTTCCAGACGCCGCTCTCCTTGGTCTCGACGGCCAGGTAGTAGGTGCCATTGGCGTACATCATCGACGGCGCCGCCAGCGTGTTGCGGGAAAGCCCGATGAGCGTCCCTAGGTCTCCACTGCCACCTCCAATGAGGCCATCGATGGTGGTGGCAGATTTCACCCTGATCTCGTACAGGTACTCCGTGCCGGGAACCACCCGGTAGAAGTACAGGTAGTACCGGTTGTTGGTCGGGTCACGGAACAACGTCGGGTTACCGATGCCGGTGGTGCCTGACGCATTGAGCAGCGTGGTCGAGGCGCCGAACTCGGTTCCGTCGAGGCCGTCCTGGGACCACTGCAGCGTGACAGTGGTGTCCCACTCCCCGTTGACCACCATGGCAATCCTGGAACCATCGGCGATGGCGCCGAAGGCCCACCGACATGGCCAGGAGCTACTGAACCAGGGCTGGTTGCCACCGACGTACCAGTTGGCATTGTCCAAGCTGTTGGACTTGGCGATATTGATGCCACCACAGTCGTTGTGCCCGAAGTACCCGAGGTAGCGGTAACCCTCGTTGATATCGGACAGATGCGTCGGGTTGACGTCCAGCACGCTCATGGTGTGCGGGTACTCACCCGGGGCAAAGGAACTGCTGACCACTGCGGCTTGTGGCGTGCCCAGCTGGAAGTAGCCGGTGTAGATGCTCTGGGTGGAATGCGCATAACCCAGATGCGTCTTGTTCGTGTAGCCGCTGGCCGTCATCTGGGCGTCGGTGAACTCGTTTGCGCTCACCGTGACCCAGTCACGTTCGCCTGCGTGCCACCACCGGTCGACCGACACCCGATTGGTGCCTGAGTTCTTGAACAGGTAGTGCTGGAAGGTCTTGTTCGTGTACCCGGCGGGAATGCTGCTGCCCTCGACGAAGTCGACCCAGTCACCGTCGGACGAGTTGTAGTACCGGTGGATGCCGACCATGTCTTCGGCGCCGGACGCGATCAGCGACACGTAGTACTGCGGGCCGGTCTGGCTGCCGTAACCGGAAGGAACTCCGAAGTCGCCGTGGTCGGGCACGGTAACCCAGTCCTTTGCGCCCGAACCGTAGTAGCGGTACACGGCGGTCGGCGAGTAGGAGCCCGGCGTGATGTTCGAAGAAGCAGTGATGGCCGTGTTCGTGATGGAACACGTGACGTCTGCTCCTGCGGTGATCGGCACCGTGTTGTCGCTGACTGCGACGGGATTCGCATTTGCGTCCACACACGACCAGGTCTCACCGTTGGCGTAACCGGAGATGGAACCGATCTCGTACAGCCGGTAGCTGCCCTCCGACACCGCGGTCCGTGCGACCCCCCCGGCGCCCGACAGGTCGTTGTTGCCGGGGCCGTCCGCCTTCAGCGTCCAGATGGAGGCCGAAGCAGGCGTGCCGGTGGCGTTGACGACCCGCTTCACCAGGCTCAGATGCGGTGTGCTCGCGGTGTTGGTGATGGTGCAGGTGACGTCGGCTCCGGCCCCCAGATTCACCGTGTTGTTGGTCACGGTGACCGGCTGGCCGCCGGCGGCGCACGTCCAAGTGGTGCCGTTGGTGTAGCCGGCAACCGACCCGGTTTCAGACAGCACGTAGCTGCCGGTCACCACCTGGGTACGCGAGACACCGCCGGCACCGGTCAAGTCGGTGCTGCCCGGCCCGTCCGCCTTCAGTGTCCAGTTGGACGCCGCGGCGGCCGTACCGTCGTTGTTGACGACCTTTTTGACCAAGGTCAGATACGGTGCGCTGGCGGTGTTGGTGATGGTGCAGACGACATCGGCACCAGTGGTGACGTCCACTGTGTTGTTCGTGACCGGGACGGACTGGCCGCCGACGGTGGCACACGTCCAGGTGGTGCCGTTGGTGTAGCCGGCCACCGATCCGGTTTCGGACAGTGCATAGGAGCCTTCGATCACGCTGGTGCGCGCGACCCCGCCGGCACCGGAGAGGTCCATGGTGCCAGGCCCGTCCGCCTTCAGTGTCCAGTTCGTCGCAGCTACCGCGTCCCCGTAGGAGTTGACGACACTCTTGACAAGAGCGAGGTGCGGGGCAGTCGCGGTGTTGGTGATGGTGCACTCGACATCGGCCCCGACTGCCAACGTCACCTGGTTGTTGGTGACGGCGACAGGATCACCGTTGGTGGTGGCGCAGGTCCAGCTGGTGCCGTTGGTGTAGCCGGCCACCGATCCGGTTTCGGACAACGTGTATGTCCCTGGTGCGACGGGGGTGCGTGCGACGCCGCCGTTGCCAGAAAGGTCGTTGCTGCCCGGCCCGTCGGCCGCGAGTGTCCAGTTGGACGCGGCGGCGGGCTGGCCGTAGGCGTTGACCACCGTCTTCAGCAGCGCGAGGCCCGTCTCTGCCTCGGAGACCGACAGGGTCATGACCGAGTTGACGGTGGTGCTGTCGGCGTCGGTGACGCTGACCGACACGGAGAAGGTCCCGGTCGCGCTGGGCGTACCTGAGATGGTGTCACCGCTGAGCGCCAAGCCGGCGGGCAGCCCCGTGGCAGACCACGTGTAGGGGACGGTGCCGCCGACTGCGGCGAGCTGCACCGAGTAGGGCACGCTGAGTGTCGCACCCGGCAATGACGTCGTCATGATGACCAAGGCGTTGTCGACCACCAGGGGCAGCACAGCGGACTTGGTGCGGTCGTCGCTGTCGCGGACAGTGACGGTGACGTTGAAGCTGCCACCTGCGGTGGGGGTTCCGCTGATCACGCCGTCGGTCTGGGAAAGACCGGCGGGCAGGCCAGTGACCTCCCAGAGGTAGGGAGCGTGACCGCCGGATGCCGCAAGGGTGAGCGAGTAATCGACACCGAGCGAGGCCGACGGCAGTGACGTGGTGCCGAGGACCAGTGGCTGGGACACGACGAGATCAAAGCTCTTCGTCGCCTCACGGCCATCGTTGTCCTTGACGCTCACGCTGACGCTGGTGGTGCCTGCGGTGGTCGGGGTTCCGGTGATCTGGCTGCCCGAGGTGGTGAAGCCCGCGGGTAGCCCGGTGATTGTCCACACGTAGGGCGTGGTACCGCCTGATGCGGTCAGGTCGATGGTGTAGGGCTCGCCGACGGTACTCGGTGGCAGCGTCTGGGTTGTGATCGCCAGGGCATTGTCAGCGATGACGAAGGTGAGTTCCTTGGTGGCCGTACGCCCTTCCAAATCGGTGGCCACAAACGAAACCGCGGTGGTTCCCCCGACGGTGGGGGTACCGGAGATCACACCGGTGGCCGACAGCGACAGGCCGGCAGGCAGCCCGCTGGCCGTCCAGTTGGCCGGTGGCAGACCGCCGGTGGCCTCGACGGACGCGCTGTAGGCTTCGCCGACGGCGCCCACGGGCAGGGTGGTGGTGGTGATCGAGAGCGGTTCGACCACGCTCAGGACCAGTTCCTTGGTGGCGGTGTTGCCCTTGGCGTCCTTGACCGTCACGTTGACGGTTGACTGGCCCGTCGAGGTTGGCGTTCCGGAAATGGTGCTTCCAGACAGCGACAATCCGGCCGGCAGGTTGCTGACCTGCCAGGTATACGGGGACGTTCCGCCGGACGCCTGGAGGGTGGTGGTGTAGCTCTGGCCACGGGTCGCCGACGGCAGGGAAGTGGTGGCGACCTGCACGTTCTGCCAGCGGTCCAACCGGTACATGAAGATGGCCATCATTCGGCGGGTGACTGGTTGCCACGGGTCGAAGGTGCCGTCCTCCGCGCCGGCGGCAATGCCGGTCTCATTCAGCCACGACATCTCCTTGTAGAACTGGATGTTGGGGTTGATGTCGGTCAGCGGGTTCGCTTCGGCGGTCGGCGGGGTGTATTCGGGCGAGCCAGCAACCCGGTACATGAAGGCGGCCATGGCGTCGCGGTTCGTGGGCGTCCACGGCCGGTAGGTGCCGTCAGGCCAGCCGGTGCTGATCCCGGTGCTCTTCATCCACGCCATTTCCTTGTAGTACTGGGTGGAGGTCGTGATGTCGGTGAACGGCGAAGTCGTCGGTGCGTTGAAGGCCGGGGAATCTTTGAAGCGGTAGAAGAACGCAGCCATCGCGTCCCGGTCGACCGTCAGGTCGGGCCGGTAGGTGCCGTCAGACCAACCAGTTGAGATGCCTTCGGTGTACATCCAGGCAATTTCGGCATACCCGGCATCAGTGGTCGCCACATCGACGAAGGGGGAGACAGCTGGGGGGTCTTGGGAAGGACTCTGGGCGAAGGACACCGCGCTGAGCGGCATCAGCGACAGGGTCAGCAACATCGCCAACAACGCCGCGAGTCCCCGGCGCTGTCTCTTCTGACGAACCGTACGCATCGACATGTGTTTCCCCCAAGAATTGGTCGGGTACGCAAATCCAACCTGAACCACGTACTAGGGGCAGTCTAAGGTCAGGCAGCGACATTTCCACCAATCGTCTCGGGGGAGTCGGCGAACATGGCTCGGCAGCGGCGAGGGATCAAGCGGCCAAATGAAAGGAGAACTCCCTGGTGTCGATCGCCAAGGGCGTGTTGGGATCACCATCGGCCGGGTAGGCGCGCAACTCGAGGACGAAACGTCCCGGGCCGAGTTCCGGGGTGATGGAGAAGGGGACGAACCCCTCACCGTCGTTGGCCTGGACCTCGCCGGCCGCCGCCTCGTCGCTGGTTCCCGCGTGCCTCACCGCCCAAGCGAGTGTGCTGCCGGCCAGCACTTCACCGGAGAAGGACGCATCATCGGAAGTCAGCCGGGAGCCATTCGCGGGACGATCGGTCAGCACCGCCGCCAAGATCGTGGTGGCATCCCCCCGGCCAATCGGTTGATCCCAAGAGGTTGTTCCCCAGAGCCCTCCGGCGACCTCGCCGTCAATGAGGAGTTGCACCTTGGCGTTCGGATCGTCCATCGTGGCGGTGAAGACCAACTGCTGAACCATCAAGTTGGCGGTCGCCTTGTCGACGGTCGCGTTTCGCGCCGCGCTGTTGAGCTCCACCGTCACGACTCCCGCTTGCGTGCTCGTGGATAGCACGCTGGTAGCCGGATCCCAGAAGGTCGTGTAGTCGGGATCGCTGGGGCCGTTGATCATGGCTTGCACGGCCCCAGCGCGCGCATCCCCAGAGACTCCGCGCAGCTCGCGCGCCAGCCGCGGTCCAGTGGGGGTTTCGGTGACGAAATAGACCAGGACGCTGGACGGGCCCGCCGGTTCGCTGGTTTGGGGAACCGTCGGTGTGGGGGTTGCCGGCGAGACGACGGGGCTCAACGTGCTTGAAGACTCGGACTGTGACGGCGAACCTTGCCCGGCTGGGGGAGCGCAGGCTGCCAGCAGGACGCACACCAACGATCCGAAGAAGACCTGCGCAACTCGCCCGATGCGGCCCGCGGGACGGTCGACATTGAGGTTCCGACTCCAGTTCATCGCCAGCTCCTCGGTGTGAGGATCCAGCGCGGCGGTTGCCGCGCCATGCTTGGAGTGTCGCACAGCCGAGCCCGGATCGAGCGTGGATCTGGAATGAGGATGTCGTTGTGCGACGCGATCGTGCGGTCCATTTTCTGCGTCGTGCAAGTCGGTGGGCTCGAGGTGGTTTGGCAACCCCAAGAGCTTGCGCTAATCTAACTTGGTCGCCGCGCGAGCGGGGGCATACTTTGGGGCTATGGCGCAGTTGGTAGCGCGCTTCCATGGCATGGAAGAGGTCAGGGGTTCGAATCCCCTTAGCTCCACCCAAAGTGTTTTACGGGAACCCGTGACATCGGAAGATGGCGGGTGCTCCT
>CALMKG010000378.1 GCA_937867175.1 uncultured Propionibacterium sp.
GCGGTCGGATTACCCCTGTGGGTCTGGGCCGATGACCCCGGTCCGCTCACCGCCACCGTCACCGAACAAGGCATCAACATCGTGATGCAGGCCAACCGGGGCAGCGTCCAATTCGACTGGGGCGACGCCACGTCCAGCGTGTGCAACCAGATGCGGCCACGCCCAGCAAACCTGGACCCGTTGACACCGTCACCTGATTGCGGCCACACCTACCTACAGCGTGGCGACTACACGATCACCGCGACCGCAGGCTGGGCAGTGACATGGCAAGCCCTGGGCCAGTCCGGCACCCTGCCACTATCGACCCGTGCCACCTCAGCCATACCGGTCCGCGAATTCCAATCCCTGGTCGTCGGCTGAGGGGACCAACCTCAACCGAGCCGCCGGGCGCGCACCCCCCGCAGGTCATCCGACGACGGCTGGCCCAGCCCGCTCCCGGGAGTTGCGGCGGCCGCCGAACCATGCGCGACCGCGTAGGCCACACGCTCCGCTGCCCCAAGGCCTCGTCGGGCGGCCAGCAGATAGCCGGCGACCGCTGCGTCCCCGGCGCCGACGGTGCTGCGCACCTGAATCCGCGGCGCCTCGGCGTACCAGGCCCCTTCGTTGGTCACTAGCACGGCCCCCGCGCCGCCGAGTGTCACCAGCACCTCTGCCACTCCCTGCTCGTGCAGGCTGCGGGCGCCCGTCACCACTGCGTCCAACTCGCCCCGGTCGATGGCAGCCTGCAGATCGGAGGCGGCGACCCCAAGAGCCTGCGCCAGTTCGTCCACATTGGGCTTCAGCAACCCGACGGGCGTCGACTCCAGCGCATTGATCACGGCTGAAAGCGCTTGTTCGGAGGCGTCCACCACCGTCCGGCACCCGGTGGGACGCACGGCGTCGACCATCTGCACGTACCAGTCGTCAGGTGCCCCCGGCGGCAGAGAACCCGACAGCACTAGCCACTCCGCCTTGTACTGGCGGACGATATGCACCAGCCCGTCGGTGGCCAATGCCACCTCATCGGCGTCCAGCCGCGGCCCCGGCTCGTTGATCTTGGTCGTCGTGCCGTCCGGTTCGGTGAGGGTGATGTTGGTGCGCACCCGCAGCCCCGGGCGAACCAGCGTCACCAACGGCTCCACGCCGCCAGTCGCGATCCCCACGTTCAGGTAGGCCGGATCAGCGAACGCCACCACCGCGACCACCGGCTCGTCCGCGTCGCGCAACACGGTAGCGACGTTGATGCCCTTGCCGGCTGCCTGGTCGGTGACCTCTGTGGCCCGCTGGAACTGGCCGCGCCGCAGTTCGGCGTCCAGCTGCAGCGTGCGGTCGATGCTTGGATTGGCAGTCAAGGTGATGATCACAGCTCAAGCCTCCCGCATCCGGGCAACCCGTGCCTGCGGCTTCCACAACGGGAGGGTTGCGGTCAGCCGGTGACGACCTCCACCATCTCCTCGGCGAAGTGGCAGGCCGTCGGGTGGGCGGCCACGTCCTCACCACGCATGATCAACGGCGGATGATCGGTGGAGCAGATCGGCTGCGCCTTCCAGCACCGGGTGTGGAACCGGCAGCCGGCCGGCGGGTTCGCCGGGCTTGGCACGTCGCCGCTCAGTACGATTCGCTGACGCCGGGCCTGCAGCACCGGATCGGGCACCGGGGCAGCCGACATCAGAGCCTGCGTGTACGGGTGCATCGGGTGGTTGTAGATCTGGTCCTTGTCGCCGGTCTCGACGAACTCACCCAGATACATCACCGCCACCCGGTGCGAGATGTGCCGCACCACCGCCAGGTCGTGGGCGATGAAGACGTAGGCCAACCCCAATTCGCGTTGCAGCCGCTCCAGCAGGTTCACCACCTGCGCCTGCACCGACACGTCCAGCGCCGAGACAGGCTCGTCGCAAACCAGCACCTTCGGGTTCAGCGCGACGCCCCGCGCGATCCCGATGCGCTGGCGCTGGCCGCCGGAGAACTGGTGCGGGTAGCGGTTGATGTGTTCCGGGTTCAGGCCCACCTGGTCGAGCAGTTCCTTGACGCGGTCCCGCTCGCGGCCCTTGAGGTCGAGTTCCTTCTTGTGGATCAGCAGCGGTTCGGCGACGATGTCACCTACCGTCATTCGCGGGTTCAGCGAGGTGTACGGATCCTGGAAGACGATCTGGACGTCGCGTCGCAGCCGTCGCATCTCCTCGCCCGCCTTGACGACGCGGCCCTCCATCTCGACGGTGCCCTCGGTGGGCGCCTCCAGTTGGACGAGCAGTCGGCCCAGCGTCGACTTTCCGCAACCGGACTCGCCGACGACACCCAAGGTCTCGCCTCGGCGCAACTCGAAGCTCACCCCGTCGACGGCTTTCACGTGGCCGACGGTGCGACGCATCACGCCACGCCGGATAGGGTAGTACTTCTTCAGGTTCGTGGCCTTGAGGATGATCTCATCGCTGGAGCGGGCTGCCCGCTTCGGTTCACTCATCGATGCCCTCCTCGATCACAGCCGCGACCTCGGACGCAGCCCGGTTGGCCCGCGTCGCCGTCGGCACCTGCGTCGCCGCCGGCACCAACTTCCCCGCCGGCACCAACTTCCCCGCCAGCAGTTCATGGGTGAAATGGCAGGCGCTGCTGCGTCCACCGCCCAACTCGACCAACGGTGGCACGGGATCCACCCGGCAGATGTCCTGGGCGTACCGACACCTGGGATTGAACGCGCAGCCAGCAGGGATGCGCGTCAGGTTGGGAGGTAGCCCGCCGATCGCCTTGAGCTCGCCGGCCACCTGGTCCAGCCGTGGAATCGACTCCAGCAGGCCCTCGGTGTAGGGGTGGGCCGGGTGGGCGTACAGGTCGTGAACCTCGGCCGCCTCCACGATCCGCCCGGCATACATCACGTTGATCCGGTCGGCGACGTCGGCCACCACACCCAGGTCGTGGGTGATCAGGATCAGCCCCATGCCGGTCTCGGCCTGCAGTTCGCCCAGCAGTTCCATGATCTGGGCCTGCACGGTGACGTCCAGGGCCGTTGTTGGCTCGTCGGCGATCAGGATCTCGGGGTCCAATGCCAGCGCCATCGCAATCATGATCCGCTGACGCATGCCTCCGGAGAACTGGTGGGGGAAGTTACCCGCTCGCTGGGCCGCGGCCGGGATGTTGACCCGTTCCATCAGCCGGATCGCCTCGGCACGGGCGTCCGACTTGTTCAGGCCCTTGTGGACGCGGAACATCTCGGCGATCTGCCAGCCCACGGTGAAGACCGGGTTCAGCGCGCTGAGTGCGTCCTGGAAGATCATCGCGATCCGCTGGCCTCGAACCATGCGGCGCTGGTCTTCGGGCAGCTTCAGCAGATCCACGCCCCGGAAGAAGACCTGCCCGCCGGTCACGAAACCCGGGGGCGAGTCGAGGATGCCCATGATCGCCTGCGCGGTGACCGATTTGCCCGAGCCGGACTCACCCAGGATCGCCAGTGACTCACCTTGATCGAGGTGGAAGCTGGCCCGGTTGATCGCTTTCGCGACCCCGTCGCGGGTACGGAACTCCACCGCCAGGTTCTGCACGTCGAGCAGGTGCCCGTCATTGGGAGACCAAACCTGCATGCCGGTGGGTTCGGCGAGCGTGCCGACCCGGCCGATACCGTCGTCGCTCTTCTTGGCAGCCATCTGGGTCACCGGCCCTTCGGGTCGAAGGCGTCCCGCACAGCATCGCCGAGCATGATGAACGCCAAGACGGTCACTGACAAGAAGAGGCTGGGGAACAACAGCATGTGCGGAGCGGAGCGCAGCAGACCCAAGCCGGAGGCGTCCGAGATGGCGATGCCCCAGGAGATCGCGGGTGGCTGCAGACCGATGCCCAGGAACGACAGGGTCGCCTCGGTCGCGATGTAGGCGCCGAGGTCGATGGTGGCCACCACGATCACCGGGGCGAAAGCGTTGGGCAGGACGTGCTTGAAGATGATCTGCATCGGGCTCGCGCCCAAGGCGCGGGCGGCCTGGACGTAGTCGAGCGGTTTGATCTGCAGCACCGCAGAACGCATGATGCGCGCGATCCGTGGCCAGCCCAGGATCACCAGCACCAGCACCACCTTGCCGACGACGGCGAAGTAGGGCGTCCCCAGCTTGGAGGGGAACGTGGTCATGAACAGCACACCACCCAGCAGCAGCGGGATCACCCAGAAGATCTCACCGATGCGTGAGCTGACCGCGTCCACCCAGCCGCCGAAGAACCCGCCGACCAGCCCCATCGCCCCACCGATCAGCATCGTGCCGATCGTGGTCAGCAGACCGACCAGGATCGACGAGCGAGCGCCGTAAATCGTGCGGGCGTAGATGTCATAGCCCTGCCCGTCGAAGCCGAACCAGGCCTGCGCCGAGGGTGGCTGCCGGGCCATGGCGAGATTGGCGTAGCGGGGATCGGGTTGCGGGGAGAAGAAGGTGAACAGCTGGGGCACCACCGCCATCAGCAGCATGATCATGATCAGCGCGGCGGAGACCCAGAACAGTGGACGCTTGCGCAGATCCTCCCAAGCGTCCCGGCCCAGGGACCGGGCGTCCTCCTTGGGTTCAGCGGAGGCCGGGGGACGCACCTCGGGCTGAGGCTCGGTTGCGACCAGTGCGCCCTCGGCGTTGCGGAGCAGGTTGGGGTCACTCATGGCCGATCCTCGGGTCAAGTGCGCCGTAGAGCAGGTCGACGATCAGATTCATCACCAGGAAGACGATCACCAAGAAGGTGATGGTGCCGACCACGGCGGTGCCGTCCTTGGTGCTGATCGCATGGAAGATATAGCCGCCGATGCCTTGGATGTTGAAGATGCGTTCGGTGACGATCGCCCCGCCCATCAGTGCCCCGAAGTCGGCGCCGATGAAGGTGACCACTGGGATCAGCGAGTTGCGGAAGGTGTGGACGCCGACCACGCGTCCGGTCGACAGGCCCTTGGCCCGTGCGGTGCGTACGTAGTCGGCCGACAGATTCTCGGCGAGCGAATTGCGGGTGAGGCGGGCGACATAGGCCATCGACATCGAACCCAGCACGAACCCGGGCAGCAGCAACTGGTTCCAGGTGCCCTGGGTCGCGGTGACCGGGAACCAGCCGAGTCGCACGCCGAAGACCATCTGTGCCACCGAACCGAGCACGAACGACGGGATCGAGATGATCACCAAGGTGGTCACGAAGACCAAGGTGTCCCAGAACCCCCGTCTTCGAAGCCCGGCGAGCAGGCCCGCCGAGATGCCGATCACGGTTTCGAAGGCGATGGCGATCGCTGCCAGCCTGATCGTGGTTGGCCAGCGCACCCGCAGCTGCTCGGAGACACTGTCACCGTTGAAGCTGGTGCCCAGATCGCCCTGGACCACCTTGCCCATGTAGAGGGCGTATTGCACGGGCAGGGACTTGTCCAGGTTGTAGTCCTCGTGCAACTTGGCCACGAACGACTCGGGGCAGGGACGCTCACCGCAGCGTCCCAAGGCGGGGTCGCCCAATGAGAAGACCATCCAGTAGATGAGGAACGTCGTGCCGAGGATAACCGGGATCATCTGCAGCAGGCGTCTCAAGACGTAGGTCCCCATGGGCACCATCCTTCGTCATCAGCACTTCCGGGAGAACAGTATGCCAAACGACACCTGACCGGCTACCGCAAAGCCGATAGCCGGTCAGATGGTGTTCATTCTGGGTCAGATGTGACGATCAGCCCTTGAGCGAGATCGCGGAGAAGTCGAGCACACCGAACGCGTTGATGTGCACGTTCTCGACCTTGTCGGACCAGCCGACGACCGTCGAGGGGTACCACAGCGGCGCAGTCGGCAGGTCGGCGCCGAGCATCTTCTCGGCCTCCTGGTAGAGCGCGTTCGCCTCATCGTTGGTGGTTGCGCTGGCGGCTTCCTTCAACTTGGCGTCGAAGGCCGGGTTGGAGTACTGCGACCAGTTGGAGTCGGCGCCGGTCTTGTAGATCGGAGCAAGGAAGTTCTCGATCGACGGGTAGTCCATCTGCCATCCGGTGCGGAACAGGCCCTTGAGCTCGTTGTTGTCGATCTGCTTGTTGAAGGTGGCGAAGTCTGGGGTCAACACGACCAGGCACTCCAAGCCGATGCTGTTCTTGATCGAGTTGCAGACCGCCTCGGACCAGGCCTTGTGGGCGCCATCACCGTTGACCGTCAAGGTCAGGGTGCCGTCATAGCCGCCCGACTCGGCGTAGAGCTGCTTGGCCTTCTCGGCGTTGAAGTCGCAGGACTCACCGCAGGCGGTGTTGGTGGCGCCGGAGACGACGCTGGGCGCCCAGCCGTGGGCCGGCTTGTACAGGCCGTTGAAGATCTGGTCGATGACCAACTGACGATCGACCGACATCGAGATGGCCTGACGCAGCTTCAGGTTGTCCTTGAGCTGCTCGTCGGCCGGCGAGAAGACCACACCGGCGAAGCGTCCGGTCTCACGGACCAGGTTGCGATCCTGGAGGTCGGACTTGAACTGCTCACCGACCAGGAAGTCGGACGGGATGTTGTTGGTGTAGTCGAGGTTGTTCGCGACGACGTCGTTGTAGGCGGCGGTGTCATCGGTGTAGACGCGGAAGGTGAGCGAATCGACCTGTGCCGGGTAGGCGCCCGCGTAGTCGGCGAACTTCACGAACTTGTACTCGCTGGTGCTGATCGACTCCAGGGCGAACGGGCCGGCGCCGACAGGAGCCTTCTCGAAAGCTGCCGGGTCGGCGAAGAAGGAGTCGGGCAGTGGGGCGAAGGTGGAGTAGCCAAGGCGAACCGGCAGGTTCGAGGTGGGCTCCGAAGTCTCGATGGTGAAGGTGTAGTCGTCGACGACCTTGAGGCCCTCCATCTCGGTGACGGTCGAGTCTTTCGCGCTGACCTCGGCGTAGCCCTTGACCGGCTCGAAGAAGCTGGAACCCTTCTGGCCGTTGGCGAAGGAAGCGGTGTAGTTCCACGCGTCCACGAAGTTGGAGGCCTTCACCTCGGTGCCGTCGTGGAACTTGTAGCCCTTCTTCAGCTTGACGGTGAAGTGGACGGCGTCGTCGGTGGTGATCGACTCGGCGATGTCCATCTCCGGGTCGGCGGTCTCGGTGTTGTAGTGCACCAGCTTGGCGGTCATGGCGTCCACCATGTCGCCACCGCAGGTCTCGGAGGTGTTTCCGGGCACCAACGGTACATCGGGGGTGCAGCCGCGGATGACGATGCCACCCGAGCCGGAGTCGCTGCCTTGGGTGCTGGAGCCGCCACCGCAGGCGGCGAGGACGAGGCTCAAGGCTGCGGCAGAGGCCACAGTGATGACTCGAAGTTGTTTACGCATTGGGATTTCCTTGTCCTTGGTCTTTTGCGGCCACTTAGCCGATCTTTACCATTAACTGCATTATCGCCAGCCTTCTGCGCCGAACGTGAGGCGACCCCCCAACTTGTGATCCAATCGTGTCTCCAAACCGTCCGCGAGCCCGCGACCTCAGTCGACGCGTTCGAAACCGACCACCCGCAGCACCAGCTCGCCGAGTTCGTCGCTCGCGTCCAGGTTGACCTCGGCCCGGATCTGCCAGTCGTGGTTGCCGGCTGGGTCGTCGATGATCTGGGTGACCTGCCAGCGACGCGTCCGATCGTCTTCGACCACGAACAACGATGGCGACCGGGCCGCCGACCCGGTGCCGATCCCGTCGTGTTCGTCGTAGTAGTCGTCGAGAGCGGCGTCCCAGTCGTCGCCGGTCAGGATCAAGTCGGCGTCGTCCGCCTCCAACCCCGCCAGTGCGTCCGGATCGTCCTGCGCCGCCAACTGCACCCGCCGGAACATCGCGTTACGCACCAGGACGCGGAAGGCCCGGCTGTTGCCGGTCAGCGGCCTGACCGGGGCCGAGACGGCGGCCAGACCGGCCATCGTGCCCGCCTCGCCGCTGGCCAGCGCCTCCCACTCGTCCACCAGGCTCGAATCGGTTGCCCGCACCAGTTCACCCAGCCAGATGATGATGTCGTCCAGCTCGTCGGTGTGGGACGCCGCCGGGACCGTCTGGCGCAGCGCCCGCCAAGCGTCCGAAAGATAGCGCAGGAGCAAGCCCTCGCTGCGTTGTAGCTTGTAGAAGGCCACATACTCGGTGAACGTCATGGCCCGCTCGACCATCTCGCGGACGATCGCCTTGGGACGCAGCGGATGCTCCACCAGCCACGGGTGCGTCTTGGCGAAGGCCAGGTGCACCTCGGACAATTCCTCGGCCAACGGCTGCGGCCAACTCACCTCGGCCAGGATCTCCCGGCGCTCCTCGTAGTCGTAGCCTTCGGCCTTCAGCTCGGCCACGGTCTCGCCGCGCGCCTTCGACTGCTGGGCGTGCAAGATGGCCATCGGGTCCTCCAGCGTCGCCTCGATCACGCTCACCACGTCGAGTTCGTAGCCATCCAGGTCGGGGTCGAGCAGTTCGAGGGCCGTCATCGCGAACGCGCTCAGCGGCTGGTTGAGCGCGAAGTCGTCCTGCAGGCCAGGGGCGAGGTCGTAGCGCCGCCCGCCTGCGGTCGGGATGGCGCGCCGGACGACGACGCCAGCCTCCAGCAACGACCTGCCCAGCGCCACCCCACGGCGCAACTGCTTGCGCTGCTGCCCGGGGTCAGCCATCGCCGCCCGTACGATACGGGCCAGCGCGGCACCGGTCTCCTCGTCGCGCTGCAGCAGGTTGAGCAGCATCGAGTGGCTCACCTCGAGGCGGGCATGCAGTGTCTCGGGCTGGGCGGCGACCAGCCTGTCGAAGCTGGCCTCGGTGTAGTTGACGAAGCCTTCCGGCGGCTTCTTGCGCCGCACACTCCTCAGCTTCTTCTCGTCATCGGCGAACTTGGCCAGCACCCGGGCGTTCTCGATCTGGTATTCAGGGGCCTGCACCACCACGTTGCCGACCGGGTCGAAACCGGGACGCCCGGCCCGGCCCGCGATCTGATGGAACTCGCGGGCCCGCAACAGCCGCTGCCGGCGGCCGTCGAACTTGCTCAAGGTGGTGAACACGACCGTGCGGATCGGTACGTTGATGCCCACCCCGAGCGTGTCGGTGCCGCAGATCACGCGCAAAAGACCTTGTTGGGCGAGCGTTTCGACCAGTCGCCGGTACTTCGGCAGCAGCCCGGCATGATGCACGCCGATGCCGGCACGCAGCATCTTCACCAACGTCGCCCCGAACCCGCGGGCGAATCGGAAACCGCCGATCGCCTCGACGATACGGTGTCGGGCCTGCGTATCGACCAACTTCATGCTCATCAGGCCTTGTGCCTGCTCGGTCGCCGCCGCCTGGCTGGGATGCACCAGGTAGACCGGCGCCGCCCCGGTGTGCACCAACTCGGTCAGCGTCTCGGGCAGGGGCGTCATCGACCACTTGAAGACCAGCGGTACCGGACGCGTCGCTCCCGCCAGCACCTCGGTCGGGCGTCCGGTGCGCTCGGTGAGCAACTCGACCAGACCGGTCACATCACCCAGGGTGGCGCTCATGATCATGAACTGCGCTTGGGGCAGCTCGCTGGTCGCCACCTGCCAGGCCCAGCCGCGATCGGGGTCGGCGATGAAGTGGTATTCGTCGGCCACCACCATCTGGAGGTCGGCGCTGGCACCCTCGCGCAGCGCGATGTTGGCCAGGATCTCGGCCGTGCAGCAGATGATCGGCGCGTCCGGGTTCACCGAGGCGTCCCCGGTGACCATGCCGACCAGGTCGGCGCCGAAGTCATCCACCCAGGTGAAGAACTTCTCGCTGACCAGCGCCTTGATCGGGGCGGTGTAGTAGACCCGGCCGCGGGCGGCCAGTGTCGCCACGTGTGCGGCGGTGGCGATCAGCGATTTGCCCGAACCGGTCGGGGTGGTGATGATCGTGTTCGCGCCGGCGAGGGTGGCCAGCAACGCGTCCGCCTGATGGGCATAGAGCGGCATGCCAGCCTGCTGCGCCCAAGTCTCGAAGGCCGTGTACAGGGCGTCCGGCCCGGGCCTGGGGCCCAATTCGTCCAGCAGGGCGGCGAGGCTGGGGGTTTGGGGCACGCTGCCGATTCTCTCATGGGCCGACCTGATCGCCCGAACGAACAATGCGGAAGATTGCGCAGGGTAGTCGCTGCGCGATCTTCCGCAGTCCGCGGGATGTCGGTTCGAACCTAGAGTTGACCCGTGACCTCAAGCGCTCAGCGCCGCTCAGGCTTGCGCCCGCCGGCCTGCTACGAGCTCTGGCGGGCATAGATGGACGCCATCCTGGTCGCGCTGCTGATCGGCTTGGCGGTGGGCGTCGTCGTGGGCGCCTTGGGTGCGGGCGGCGGCATCCTGTCGGTCCCGATCCTGGTCTACGCGCTCGGCCAGGCGCCGCACTCCGCCTCGGCAAGCTCGCTGGTCATCGTCGGCAGCACCGCGGTGGCCGGGCTGGCGCATCACATCCGCCGCGAAACGGTCGATTGGCGCACCGGCCTGACGTTCGGGTTGCTCGGGGTCGCCGGATCGTTCCTCGGATCGCGCTTGTCGGTGCGGGTGGACGGCCGGGTGCTGATGGGTCTGTTCGCCGTGATGCTGGCGATGGTGGCCGTCGCGATGTTCCGCCAGGCCTTCATCACCAGGCGCATTGAGCGTCGACGATCCGGCGAGCCGGTGGCCACCGCCGTGCGACGGCGGCCGGCGAAGAAGTGGAAATGGCTGCCGATCAGCGCACTCGCCTCCGCGACCGGCCTGCTCACCGGCTTCTTCGGGGTGGGCGGTGGGTTCGTGGTGGTGCCGGTGCTGGTCTTGGTGCTCGGGGTCCCGATGCGAACCGCGTCCGGCACTTCACTGGTGGTGATGGTGGTGGCCTCAATCAGCGGGCTGCTGTCGCGCATCGGCACCGACGTGGTCGTCGATTGGCCGCTGACCATCGCCTTCACCATCGCCAGCATGATCGGTGGCGTGTTCGGGGGTCCGGCGGCCAGCCGGGTGAAGACCTGGGTGCTGATGGTGGTCTTCGCCGTCCTGTTGGCCTTGGTGGCGGTCTTCGTGGGTGTGTCGTTGGCGCTCGGCATCGCCACCTGATCGCTCAGCCGGCCCATGGCCGGTGAATGCGGGTGGCTGTTTGATACCTACAGGGCCGGAAAGTTAGCCTGTGGCCAGATGGCCCCCGGGCCAACATCGTAAGAGGAGTCCCATGGCCAGCCAGCCCAATTCTCGGCCCGTCCAGCCGCCGAACGCCGACGGCAAGTTCTCGATCAGCGAGGACTGGCTCGCGTTCGCAGTCGGTTTGGTGCTGCTCGCGCTCTGCCTGACCGGCATCATCCCCGAGGGATTGATCCCGTGACCGAACACAAGCCCGTGACAGCCACGCCCCAGGCGCCGGCCGCCCAGCCCGAAGACCAGATCCACGGCCAAGATGCGCCGGCCATGACCCGGGCCCATCCACTGTGGACGATCGCCGGCGTCATCGTCCTGCTGGGCCTGGCCGCGCTGGTGCACTGGCTCACCGTCTGGGTGCCGCAGGCCACCAAGGGGACCGGTTTCGGCAAGGTCGCCAAGTCGATCGAGTTCCCGATCTACGCGATCATCATCGGCTTCGGCGCCAACGCCCTGCTCTCGGCGCTGGGCGTGCGGAAGAAGATGTCGGCGGCGTTCCGAACCGAGTTCCTGATCAAGACCGGCCTGGTGCTGTTGGGTGCGTCCATCAATTTCGCCGTCATCGCGAAGGCAGCGCTGCCCGCGGTCGCGCAGGCGCTGCTGCTGATCAGCGCGGTCTTCATGTTCACCTGGTGGTTCGCCGGCCTGCTCGGGCTGGACGACAAGTTGCGCGCCCTGCTGAGTTCGGCCGTGTCCATCTGTGGCGTCTCCGCTGCGGTCGCCGCCGCCGGTGCGGTGCAGGCGAAGAAGGAACAACTGGCCTACACCGCGTCCCTGGTGATCGTCTTCGCGGTGCCGATGATCTTTTTCCTGCCGTGGGCGGCCGGGCTGCTGGGGCTGTCCCCGGCGGTCACGGGTGCCTGGATCGGCGGCAACATCGACACCACCGCCGCGGTGACCGCCGCGGGCACCATGGCCGGTGAACAGCCGCTGCAGATCGCCACCATCGTCAAGGTGACTCAGAACGCGCTGCTCGGCGTGGTCGCAGTGCTGCTGTCGATGTACTTCACCTTCAAGGTGGAACGGCAGGCCGGCAACTCCAGGCCCAAGCTGATCACCTTGTGGCACAGCTTCCCGAAGTTCGTGCTCGGCTTCCTGATCGCCTCGGTGGTGGCGACCATCTTCTCCTCGGTTGTCGACCCAGCCGTGGCCAAGCCGGCCATCGGTGTCGCCAACGACCTGCGCACCTGGTTCCTCACCCTGGCCTTCGTCAGCATCGGCCTGGAGTTCAGCTTCGGTTCGCTGAAGGAGGCCGGCTGGAAACCGGTGGCCGTCTTCGGGGCCGCCACCGTGGTCAACCTGGCCGTCGGCCTGCTGCTCGCCAGCGTGTTGTGGAGCGGCTTCACGTTCTGATCGTCGAGACGGCGACGGCGACCACGCAGCGGACTTGGTCTGGCCTTTGCGGCGACCGAATTTAGATTGGGGAGCGAACGTATTGGAAAGGCTGTGGACGTGGCGACGAAGCTACTGCTGTCAGGCAATGAAGCGATAGCCCTAGGGGCATACGAGGCCGGGGTGGCCTTGGGGTGCGGGTATCCCGGCACGCCGTCCACCGAGATCATCGAGACCCTGGCGCAGCGTCCCGACGTGTACACCGAATGGTCGGTGAACGAGAAGGTCGCGCTGGAAGTCGGCTTGGGTGCCGCGCTCGCCGGCGGACGCGCGCTGGTCACCATGAAGCACGTCGGCCTGAACGTCGCCGCCGACCCGCTGTTCACCTCGTCCTACACCGGGGTGAACGCCGGACTGGTGGTCGTCACCGCAGACGACCCGGCCATGCACTCGTCCCAGAACGAGCAGGACAGCCGCAACTACGCGTTGGCCGCGAAGCTGCCGATGTTCGAGCCCGCCGATGCGGCGCAGGCCCGCGAGTTCACCCGGGCGGCGTTTGAACTGTCCGAGGCCTATGACACCCCGGTGCTGCTGCGTTCGGCCACCCGGCTGTCACACTCCACCGGCGTGGTTGAGGTCGA
>CALMKG010000379.1 GCA_937867175.1 uncultured Propionibacterium sp.
TGTCGGGTCGAGCGATCGAGGTGCGGGTGATTCGGCGCGACGCCTTGGAGACGGCGGCGCCTGGGGTACGACGTGCGCGTCGGGTCAGCTCGGCCTGGAGGTCGATTCCGCGACGAACGAACTTCGAGCCGAGCAGGGTCGGCATCTCGCTGGGGCGCACCCAAGCCACGCTGGGCTGGGAACGTTCTGCCTCCTGCTTGGCCTCGGCCGTAGGCACGGAGGGGTCGCGATGCACGGCGAGAGCATCGATGGCCTTCTCGGCTTCGGGGGGCGGAGCCGGTACGGGGAGGGTGCGGTCGAGGCGGCGCTCGTAGGGGTCTGGCGTGTTCACAGTCCCACCGCCTCAACCGCGTTGGTAGGGCGCGACGGGTTCGCCGGCCCCAGTCGTGTCGCGATCCGGTACGCCGACCGGATGGTCGCCATCGCCTCCCGCTCGGGAAGGCCAGCCGCGTAGGCCGCCTCGCCGAGCAGTGAGGTCGTGGTGCTGAGGTCATGGCCCTCCTCGGCCATCCGGCAGGCCGCCCAGAACAGGCCACCATTGCGGCCACCTTCGGGCCGGGAAGCCACCCAGGCGGCGAGCTTGTCCGGTCGAGCGCCGACGGCCGGGATGTCGGTCGGAGGGCGCATCGGTCGGGGCGGGTCGAGGAAGCCGTGCAGCCCGTTCGCGTCGACCGGCCACGGGCTGTGGTGCTCGGCGACCGCAATCTGCTGGTAGCTGCGGGTGACTCCGTCCTCGCCGGTCACGCGGGATGGCGGGACGATGATGTAGCCGCCGTCCCCCCGGAAGTCGATGTGCTTGCTCGGTACCTGCCACGAGCGTTGCTCGCGTTCGGAGGTGCGTAGGAAGTAGGCGTGCAGGCCGCCCGACGGGGTGCGTACCAGCCAAGCCCAGCCCTCAACGAACCCGGCCCTGCGGGCGTGCTCGAAGGCGGCGAACCCGGAGCCGGTCTTGTGGACGTCTACGTCGACCACGTCCACGCCACCGGCCGATCCGGTCGGTACACCGATGTTGGCGTCAGGGTGTCGGCGCCACCAGAAGTCGATAACGTCGAGCTCGGCGCTGGCGTCCTGGAAGCCGTGGGCGGTCAGCGGGCGCTTGCCGCCGGGGACGCATGGGAAGACCGGGATGCCGCTGGCTCCCAGATGCTCCGCCGCCGTCGCGAGATCCGGTGCGTTGACGATGTCGTTCAGGAGCCGCGGACTCCACCGGACTGTCGCGGCTCGCTGCTGATGCAACTGGCTCATGCGCTCGACTGTTCTCAGCCTGCGCACCAAAATTCGCCCCTCCTGAGAGCGCCCCTCCGAGGAGGGACACAGGACGGGCACAGAGGTTCAGTCGGAGTTTTCGCAGGTCACAGCCGTACTGGGGAGCGCCCCTCCGCGATCTGAAAAGAGTTTCGGGAGGTGGGTTGCACGGCCCGAAACGAGAGGGAGGGGCGCTGTCGTCTGACATCGGTGAGGCGCTCTCCGAGGTGGTTCGCCCCTCGTCTGTCGTCACCGCATGAAACGATCGTGCTGACGACAGTTGGGTGAAGGGCAGTTCATGGCGGGCGGTTACGAGAAGGCGATCACGATCGAGTCGGCGATCAAGAACATCGCGGAGCGCCGCTACCTCCTGCCGTCGATCCAGCGGAAGTTCACGTGGGACATGGGTCAGGTGTGCCGACTCTTCGACTCGGTCATGCAGCACTACCCGGTCAACAGTCTGATGCTCTGGAAGGTCAACTCGGCCGAGGTCCGCGAAGGCTTCCGGTTCTACGAGTTCCTGACCAAGTACGTCGAGCGCTTCGCCGAGAACAATCCGGACTTCGACACGAAGGGCTGGGGCGAGTTCCACGCCGTCATCGACGGCCAACAGCGTCTGACCTCTCTGTACATCGGACTCAAGGGGACCTACGCAGTCAAGAAGCACCGCGTGTGGTGGCCGAGGGCTTATGACCCGGCCGTACTGCCGCCCCGCACGCTCTACCTCAACCTCGCCGCGCCGCTCGACCCCGAGCGCAACGACGACCAGTTGATCTACGATTTCCAGTTCCTCACCGCCGAAGGTCTCGCCAAGAAGCCGGCCGACGCAGAGAACCTTTGGTTCGAGGTGGGGCAGATCCTCCAGTTCCCGACTGTCGAGACCAACGATGAGATCGTCGATCACGTCATGGACTACCTCGAAGAGGTGGGGCACGGAAGGAACCAGTTCGCACGCAAGACACTCAGCCGTCTCTACTACGCGATCCGTCGCGAGGAAGTCCTGAACTACTTCGTCGAGGAAAGCCAGGACATCGGCCGGGTCCTCGACATCTTCATCCGCACCAACGAGGGCGGCACGCCTCTTCGGTTCTCTGACCTGCTGATGTCGATCATGTCCGCCAACTGGGAGGACGCCCGTGACCGGGTAGACGAGCTTGTGAACCTCGTTCGTACCGAGTTCGGCTTCTCGATCGACCGCGACCTCGTCATGAAGGCCGCAGTAATGATCACCGACGCCGATGTCCGCTTCCAAGCACGCAACTTCGATGCATCCAACGTGGCGAAGATCCGCGATGCCTGGGACGACATCCGAGACGCGCTCGTCGAGTCGTTCCGCATGATCGCCTCGTTCGGACTCAATGACGCATCCCTCCGTGCCAAGAACGCTGTGCTCCCCATCGCCTACTACCTCTTCCACAAGGGACGGAACACATCGTCAGGTGCGCGGGGCCTATTCACCACCATCAACAAGCCGATTTCCCACCGAAGCGAGCGCACCAAGATGCGGCAGTGGCTGCTGATGTCGCTGCTTCGCACCGTATTCGGTCGTGCAGCAGACTCCCTGCTCACCAGCCTGCGACGAGTGATCCGCGACAACATCGACGACCCCGACGGGTTCCCGCTCGACAAGATCCTGGCGGGCTACAGAGGAACCGCGCGCGACCTCACGTTCGATGACGTCTTCGTCGAACGCCTGCTTGTCACGCAGAAGGATGACCCCAACTGCTACTCGATCCTCGCGCTGCTCCAGCCCGACGTCGATATCCAGCAGATCCTCCATGCCGACCACCTCCACCCGGCGGCTGCCTTTGGCAAGGACCGCTTGGACAAGCGTGACTTCCTCGGAGACAGTCCCGGACTTCGTGCCTTCTACGAAGACCGAGAGAACTGGAACGGCGTCAGCAACCTCTGGCTACTGACGGAGAGTGAGAACACCTCCAAGCAGGACAAGCCTCTCAAGGATTGGCTGGAGCCCCGGCTCGGCAAGACCACGCTCGACCCGCTTATCCCGCCGGGCACCAGTCTCGACTTCAGGGACTACAAGGACTTCATCGAGCAGCGACGCGCCTTCCTCAAGACGAAGCTCGAAGGACTCGTTGGCGCCAAGACGGTCGTCGCGGCGTCGGTCCCGCTTGAACCCGTTGACACCGACTTGTAGGCGTCGACGCTGGTCGTA
>CALMKG010000380.1 GCA_937867175.1 uncultured Propionibacterium sp.
CGATCCGGGAGTGCGGACCCCCGCCGACGCTCACGCAGACGAGGCTGGATTCCGGCCATGTTGACCGGACTACGGGCGGACGCCGGCTGGTAGACCTCGGGACGCATCTGATGTCTCTGGGAGGTACTTGGCCTTGGTTCGTGATCTTGAAGCGCTTCGTATCGACCGGCGTGGTGCGGTCCGTCCTGGCGGCTCGGGGGTGACGTGGCTGGTCTACGACGACACGGGCGAAGCGGTCGCGCCGATTGCGGAGTTTCTCCGCGACTTCGCGGCGCGGGGCAACAGCCAGGGCAGCGTCCGTTCCTACGCCTACGTGCTACTGCGGTGGTGGCGTTGGCTCGACGCGGTCGGCGTCGATTGGGAGCGTGCGACGTCGGCAGAGGTTCGCGACCTAACGTTGTGGCTGCGGCTGCATCCCAAGCCGCGCCGTTCGCCGCGCACCGGGTCAGTGACGACCGCCGGGACCGTGAACCAGGTGACGGGCAAGCGGTACCTGGATGACCACTATGCCCCGCGCACCATCCGGCACAACAACGCCGTGATCTCAGCGTTCTACGAGTTTTTCGGCGACCAGGGGCTGGGGCCGGTGTTGAACCCGGTCGCGCGGGACCATCGTGGGCAGGGCCGAGCGAACGCGCATCACAATCCGATGGAGCGGTTCCGGCCCGAAGGCCGGGTCCGGTACAACCCGAAGGTGCCGCGCCGGCGTCCCCGAGCGCTGAACGACGATGCGTGGGGCGCGCTCTTCGATGCATTGGGATCGAACCGCGACCGGGCACTCCTCGCGCTGGCGGTGAGCAACGGTGCTCGCGCCGCGGAGATCCTCGGCCTGCGGGGCAGCGATGTGGACTGGGGCAACCAGCAGGTCCGGGTGATCCGCAAGGGCAGCCGGGCCGAGCAGTGGCTGCCGGGCAGCAGCGAGGCGTTCGTGTGGCTGCGCCTCTACATCGCCGAGGTCGGCGGCATCGGCCCCGCCGACCCGTTGTGGGTCACCCTGCGCAAGCGACGCACGGCCGACGGTGCCATGGCCCGCATCCCGCTGACGTATGAGGCGCTCCGGGCAGTGGTGCGACGAGCGAACCAGAAGCTGAGGACGAACTGGTCGATGCACGATCTGCGCCACACCTGCGCGTTGCGGATGGCCGGCGACGAAGGCGTCTCTCTGCGCGACGTGCAGACGATCCTGGGCCACGCCCACCTGGAAACGACTGCGGAGATCTATCTCGTCGAAGACGAGCGCCACACCGTCGAACGGGTCGCCGAGCACCTGGCCCGTCTCGCGGAACCCAAACCGGCACCAGCACCGGTCGACCACGGCTACCGGCCCAGCGACCTGGCGGTGCTCTTCGGCGACGGGACTCTGTCGTGAAGAGTGTCCTCGCCGGCGAGCAGTTGCGGCTCGTCGGCCGCCACTACCGGCAGCATCCCGAGCTGGTCGACCGAAGGTTCACCGGACCGCATGACACCCTGCCGAAGGACGAGGTGCTGGTGGTGGTCCAGAAGCTGCCGGACTGGCCCGACAGCCAGTACTCGCGCAACCGCTACCTCGAGGGCTGCTCGTGGGTGCTGGACTGGCTGATCACCTTCCCCGGCGACGGCTGGAGCGACCGGTGGATCGCCGCCGACGCGGACGCCGACTGGACCAGCTGGATCGCAGCGCGTCACGGGGACGATCGCCGGGACCCGAAGACCGTGCACCACATCGCCGTCGAGGGCCTGCGCACGCTGGTCGTCTCGCGGGTGATCCTGCCCGGCCTGCCGTTCTTCTCCCGGTGGAAGACCAAGGCCTATCGCCAGATCATCGAGCAGCAAGACACAGCGCTCGTGGCGCAGATGAACACCTACGCCGAACAGACGAAGATGAGCGACCGCCGGCAGCGCGACGCGTGGGCAGTCATCGCCAAACTGATGCTGCACACCGGCAAGGACCTGCCCGATCTGACGGCCGAGGACATCTTCGCTCACCGGGCCCACTATCAAGCCCATCACGACAACCCCGCTCCCGGGTTGGGAGCGACCTGGATGCTCCTGGCCGGGGTAGGGGTCCTGCCGAAGGAGTCCTCGCTCCGCGCCGCGCTGCGACCCGGGCAACGCAGCGTGCCCTACCTCATCGACCGGTACGGCATCACTCCCGGGCCGGTACGCGACCTGCTGGTCCGCTACCTCGAAGAACGCAAGACCAGCGTGGACTACACGACGCTGAAGGGCCTGGCCCGGATGCTGGTCGGCAACTTCTGGGCCGACCTGGAACGCCACCACCCCGAACTCGCCGGGACCGACACCCTCGCGCTGCCCAAGGAGGTCGTGACCGCGTGGAAGGAGCGCCTGGCCGTCATCGTCTCCCCGGATGGATCCACCCGCCCGCGTGCCGACTTCCTCGACGTGCTGATGACGGTGCGCTCCTTCTACCTCGACGTACGCGACTGGGCTTTGCACGACGCCTCCCTGGTCCCGTGGGTGGTGGCCTCCCCGATCACCCGCGCCGACGTGGCCGGGAACGCGAAGCGGAAACTGGCCCACCAGGGCCGCATCCACCAGCGCATCCGCGAAAGGGTCCCGCTGGTCCCCAAGATGCTGGCCCGGCTCGAGCAGGAGCGCCGCGACGCCGAGCACATGCTCACCCTGGCCCAACAGACCGCGGTCGGCGACGTCTTCTCCTTCGCCGGGCTCACCTACCGCCGCACCGCCACCAGGGCCCGCGCCGGCCGCGGGCTACCGGCGGAACTGGCCTGCGACGTAGTCTGCCTCGAAACCGACGCCCACCTCAGCGTCGGCAGGGTCGAGGAGGACGCGTTCTGGACCTGGGCCGTCGTCGAAACCCTGCGCCACACCGGCCTGCGGATCGAGGAACTCCTCGAGCTCACCCACCTTGCCTTGGTCTCCCACCGGCTCTCCACCACCGGCGAACTCGTCCCGCTGCTGCAGATCGTGCCGTCGAAGACCAACGAGGAGCGGCTGCTGCTGGTCACTCCCGAGCTCGCCAGCGTGCTCGCCTCCCTCATCAGCCGGCTCCGGCACCGCCGCGACGGATCGGTGCCGCTGGTGGCCCGCTACGACAACTACGAAGCCACCACCGGGCCGTTGCTGCCGCACCTGTTCCAGCGCGAGTACGGCAGCGGCCCCGCCGTGATGAGCCCGACCACCGTGCGCGACATGCTCCGCGACGTTTCCCGACGCATGGAACTCACCGACCACGCCGGCCGCCCTCTTCACCTGACGCCGCACGACTTCCGCCGGGTCTTCACCACCACCGCCGTCCAGGACGGGCTGCCGCTGCACATCGCCTCGCGGATCCTCGGCCACCGGCACCTGAACAGCACCCAGCCCTACACCGCGGTGTTCCAAGACGACCTGATCCGCACCTACCGCGCGTTCGTCGACCGACGCCGCTCGACCCGGCCACCCGAGGAGTACCGCGAACCGACCCCCGAAGAGTGGGACGAGTTCGAGGAGCACTTCACGCTCCGGCGGGTCGAGCTCGGCTCCTGCGCCCGCCCCTACGGCTCCACCTGCGAACACGAGCACGCCTGCATCCGCTGCCCCGTGCTCCGGGTCGATCCCCAGCAGCTCCAGCGGCTCTACGCCATCGCTGAGAACCTCGGCGAACGCATCGCCGAAGCCGAAGAACGCGGCTGGGCCGGTGAGGTCCAACAGCTCACCATCAGCCTCCAGGCAGCGCGGGACAAGATCGCCGCCACTCCACCACCCCGCGACAGCGTGCTCCTGGGTTTCCCCACTGGGCCACGGCGGTGATCACGTGCTGCGAGGGCGCATCGAACCGGCCGACCTTTGCGGACCGCAGGAGCCGAGCGTGTGCTGGAGGGACAAGCATCGCGTTCTGGTCACAGCTCGCCACGAGGGCGAGTGGGATCGCCTGAGCCGAGCGAGGGCACTGCCGGGTGTAGAGCGGACCTTGAGAATCTCAGCTGTGGCGACGGATGCTGCGTCAACCCAACGGCTTCGTGGTAGATCGCGCTCACTCGCAGTTCCTTCGCAACCGTTACCCATCGCAGATACGCGACGTCATCGACCCGCCGGAAGCAGTCGGCGACGAACGCACCGAGTTGCGACGTCAGCACGATCTCTTGCCCGACGAGATGCCACAGCACCCAGTCGGCCACCAAGCTGCTGTTCTGACGGTGACGTGGCCGACCCTCGAGGGCCGCTTCGATGCTGGCTCGGAACTTCTCTGCGATGAAGTCCTCCGTGGGGACCCCCTGAACGCTTGTCCACACGGTGTCAGTGGAGTCGACCGTCGGGGACGGCATCCGGGACTCCGGAGCCCCTCGACGCCGGAGTTTCGCATGCCTCTTAACCACCGTTCTGGGCAAGGTGGGTGGGCCGTAGGTTGGTGGCCACCACTGTTCGACCGTGCGGTCAGGAGGGGGACTCGCCGGGATCGCGGGCAACTTGGGAAACTCGCTCGTCAGCCAGTCAGCAACGTCGCGAGCGTCGGCGAAGCCATGGTCGGCGTTGCGAACGTTCCCCAACTTGCTGAGCCCATACAGGACGAATGCCACGCGGTGTCTTGCACTGCCGCCGCCGCCGGGCGGATCGCCGATTGACTTGAGAGCGCCAAGGACACGCGCGCGAACATCGGTGTGGAGGATGTAGTGGGTGAACGGGGACCGTTCGTTTCGGTACCGAGCGTCGTCCAGTTCCTTCGCGAGCAGGTCGACGTCGTGGTCTAGGCGATCGGTTGCGATCCGGGCGATCGCCTCGGCCTCGGAGCGTTCAAGAGTTCCGAGAAGACTTCGCTGAAGATTCTCACCCAACCGCACGATGTCGAAGGGCTCGTACCGAGAATCACGTCCCTTGGCCATCGACGGCGACCGGACCATCAGCTGTCCCAGGGACACCTCTTGTCGGCGCTCCACGGTGCGAAACTCGTGGCCCTGCGGACAACGTCGGACCCGCGGCAACTCCCCGGACTGCAGCCTGTGCCCGCTGCTGCCCGGCTTGACCTGCGCGGCGCTGTCGCACACAGGGCAGAGGATCTGTGAGTCGCCTCGCACCATGCCAAAACCCTTGTCGCCGATGGATCGCGCATTTTGACGTCAACGATGCCACATCGAATACCAGCACACACCAATATTGCGCAATCGACACGGAAGACTGGACGATCCCCGCGCTATCGGCAGCGACTCGCCCGGTTCCGCGACCTCCTCGGGTGCTTGACTCCGCGCCCGGAGTTATGCACCCTTTACCCCGAAGGGGTGTTGAAACCCTCAGCCTGGAAACCGCCAGGCTGCTGCGGCACATCGACATCACTTCGAATCCCAGGCCCGTAGGTCTGGTAACCGACAAATAGCGGGGCCCGCATCCCAGTGTGGTTGCTTGGGGGGCCTCGACGATCCGGCCGAGCCGAGTGCGCTTAAAGCGATACCTCCGGTTCGGCCGTCATCGTTTTTTGCGCAGAGGCATTGACCGCTTCAACTCGCCCGCCCTACCCTGCAAGGGCTGGTCGAGTTCTCCCGGAAGCCACCGTGAGGCGCCGCCCAGCAGCTCGCAGGACCTAGACGACAACCACCGCTAGGACCACGCATTGCGAGAGTCGGTTACCAGTGACCAGGACGGGCCTGTTTGGTTTTGTCTGCTTGTGCAATCCCCAAGCAGGCTCGTCCTCGGTCCTCGTAGCCAGTCACACCCAATCCGCGTCGCCTGACGCGGATCGACTGGATTGAGAGGATTGAGGAAGATGCGTTACTCGAAGAAGAAGTGGCGGTCCACCGCCAAGGTGACGATCGCGACCGTGGCCGTGTTCGCCACGCTCGCAACCGTCGCCACGCAGTCGGC
Source organism: uncultured Propionibacterium sp. (assembly GCA_937867175.1). Lineage (GTDB taxonomy): Bacteria > Actinomycetota > Actinomycetes > Propionibacteriales > Propionibacteriaceae > Brooklawnia. Next base: position 5,797 of record CALMKG010000380.1, read on the forward strand.
CACCGCCGACTCGACCGACGAGCCGTCCGCGGACGAAACGTCGGCGGAGATCCTGGACGCGGCCCCGCCGGTCTCGGAGCCCGACGACCTCGCAGAGGCCCCCGACGGCTCGCTCACGGCCACGAGCGACGACGGGTCCACCGTCGAGGTCTCGACCGAGGGCACCGAGCCCGTCGCCATCACGAACGCGGAGGGCGAGACCGTCGGTCTCAACGTCCCCGGCGCCGCGGACGGCGCGAGCGTCGACGGCGGTGTGCTGTTCGAGAACACGCTCCCCGCGACGGACATCCTGGTGCAGCCCGCGGCCGACGGAGGCGGTGTCGCGCTGATCAACATCCAGGACAGCACGGCGCCGAGCGCGTTCAACTTCCCGGTCGAGGTGCCGGCGGGCGGCTTCGTCGCGCTCATCGACGACGGCGGCGCGGCCGTCTTCAACGCCGAGGGCGACACCGTCGTGACGATCGCGAAGCCGTGGGCGCGCGACGCCGCCGGCAACGACGTCCCGACGCACTTCGAGGTGGTCGACAACAAGCTCATCCAGCACGTCGACCACTCGGGCGTCTCGGCCTACCCCGTCGTCGCCGATCCGGCTTGGTTCATCCCGGTCGTCTGGTGGGTCGTCCGCTCGTGGGTCGCGAACTACGCCGCCAAGCGGGTCATGGAGTCCCGCGGCTACCGCTGTGACTGGTGGGCGCCGGCGTGGATGTGCTACAAGACCGTTCGCTGACCTAGGCCCGGGTGGCCCCCTTGTCCAAGGGGGCCACCCAGAGCCCTAGCTTCGATGCACGGTCCACTTCACTGGTAACCGACCCGCAAGGGTTGATGGAGTCCAAGCGGATCCGAAACAGGGCCCCAGCCATCTTGGATGGCTGGGGCCCTTGTTTGCATTCCATGCGAAGGCCGGGGCCGTAGTCCAGAAAAGATGGAAGCCCATCGCGTGGGGTATGTAGGCGATCAGCTCGTCGTGCGAGCGG
>CALMKG010000381.1 GCA_937867175.1 uncultured Propionibacterium sp.
GTTCGGGGAGAGTGGTTCTGGGAAAACAGTACTGGTCTCCTCCTTCTTCGGACCCACCCAAGAACGCTCCTACTCCAATGACCTCTGGGACCTGATCGCCGATGCCACCGGTCAAGGCAATCGCCTCTACAAGTTTTACGTGGGAATGAGGGATCACGCCAAGACCCCATCCCAAACCCGGTTCGAGGCGTCCACTTACTACTTCTCGGTCAAGATCAAAGAGGGGGACGCTGCGGCAACAAAGAAGAGACCGTTCGATGCCCTCCGGCTCGCGTGGCACGACTACCCAGGCGAGTGGTTCGAGGAGTCACCGAGCAGCCCAGAAGAGGCGGACCTTCGCGTCTACGCGTTTAGGTCCTTGTTGAGGTCCGATGTTGCGCTCCTCTTGGTAGACGGGCAGAAGCTGCTTGACTACCAAGGCGAGGAGGAGCGGTACCTCAAGTCCATGCTGACCAACATCAAGCAGGGCCTGCTCCGACTGAAGGACGACCTCTTGATTGATGGTGCCCGTTTGGTCGAGTTCCCACGCATCTGGATACTCGCACTGTCCAAGGCAGATCTCTTCCCTGACTGGGACGTCTATTCGTTCCGTGACCTTGTCATCGAGCGGGCCACCGAGCACCTCGATGCGTTACGCATGACACTCCAGGAGTTTGTGGATACGCCCGAGGCGCTGTCCATGGGCGAGGACTTCCTGCTGCTGTCGTCTGCGAAGTTCCAGCTCGCCGCGGCTAGCCCCGATCCCATTGAGATCGACGTGACTCAACGGGTTGGTCTGGATCTGATCCTCCCTATCGCATCAATTCTTCCGCTGGAACGCCGAGTGCAGTGGGAGGAACGGATGGAGATACCGCGGGCCGTTCTGGACAAGCTGGCAGACGGTGCCGACATGCTGACCGCGGCACTGCTCGGCGGCAAGCTGTTCGGCATTGACGCGATGATCGCCAAAGTCCCCAGGATAGGCCCTGCCGTTGGGAAGGCCGCGATCCCGGCCCTGATCGCCGCGGCGAAGTTGGCCGGACCGAAACTCAGGGAAATCAATGAGACGGCGCGCACGAAGCAGGACTATCTGGCTGGGACGCTTTCGCAGTTCAAGTTGGACCTCGAGCGTGGCGTCAGCGACAAGCTCCTGATCAGGAGCTCGAAGTGAGGGAAGGCCGCAGGGTGCCCAGTGGGATCGTCTGGGCCACTCGTGGGAGAACGTGGGGGTTCAGGTTCCTGCTCAACGGGGGTTTGGCGGATCCTCTGGCGGAGTACGAGCGTGTCTTCGCCGACCTCAAGGATGAGCCGACGGCTTGGATCCGTCTGGTGGGGCGAGTCGGCCTGCGCTTCCCAGATCCGGACGGTCGTCGCGACGCCGCTGGCCGGATCATTCCGCATGAGTTTGTGATCCTGGGTTCCCAAGCAAACCGAATCCAGTCCCTGGACGCAGGTAAGGAGTGGGTTTGGCCCCGTGTGGCCGGCGCCTATCAAAGGGTCTGGAACGCTGATCGTCCTCCTTCATCGGAGGAGCTTCGCTTCGACGAGCAGCAGCCGCCGTTCCCTCGGCCACGGCGCCATCAGCGCCCGGGTGGAAGGCGAGGCTGAGGTCCGCGACGCCTCAGAGCAGGGGTTCAGGGAGTGCGCGCTCATGCCGCGCGTGGTGCGCAGCGGGCATTCAAACGAATGTCGGTGAAGATTAGCTACTGGGGGTTCAGGGACGTCTGCACAGGGTGAGGCGGATGCCGTGGTCGGTCGCCGCCGCAGGGATTCGGCGACCGAGTCCACGGTGGTGGGCGGCCGTGTGTGGCCCCACGCCGATGACGCGCATGCCTGCGGCGAGCCCGGCAGCGATCGCGTTGGTGGAGTCCTCCACCACGCAGGCGGCGGGATCCACCCGGAGCAGCCTCGCGGCGGTGAGGAAGACCTCGGGGTTGGGCTTTCCGAGTGTGACGTCCTCGGCGGTGACGGCCACCGCGGGCGTCCGCACTCTTGCGGCGCGGGTCCGCGCCGTAGCGAGGTCACGCGTCTCCGACGTGACGAGCGCGTGTCGTTGGCCGGCGAGTTGGGCCATCAGGGCATTGGCGCAGCCATGACCGAGATGTCCGTCAGCGGTCGAACATGCCCTCGACGACCAGCGGTGGTCGCCCTGACCGCGCCTCGTAGTAGCGGAGCCAATCGGGAGTGACCCGATACAGCGCGAAGGCGTCCGTAACGGGCGGGCACTTCGGCAACTGCGCTGCGTACTCGGCCGCCATGGCC
>CALMKG010000382.1 GCA_937867175.1 uncultured Propionibacterium sp.
GTGTCCGGCGCCTTGGAGATGAACTGGCCGTTGACCGTCTTGACGATCTCCCGCAGGGTGGTCTGCACGGCGGTGAGCAGGTCGTCGGCCGGGTCGCCACCCATGTCCTCGATGCCGGGCTGGTACAGGCACAGCGTGTCGCGCAGCTCGGCAGCGGTTGGACCGACCGGCACGTAGATGTCGCCGCCTGTGGTCAGCCGATGCACCGACAGGCCGGCAATCACGCGCTGCGCCATCGGCTTGTAGGCCGGTCGGGTGAATGCCTTCAGCACGCGCTCGGCCAAGACCTCCGACACCTTCAGGACGGGGCCGATGCTGGGGTCGGAGCGCAACACCGAGTTGGAGGTCACGGTCTCCCAAAACTTGTCGTACCCGATGAGCCCAGGACGATCGCTTGGAACCTCGTCGTTCAGGACGGCCTGGATCTGGTCGCGCAGGGTTACCAGGGCGCCGCGTTTCTCGGTGAAGATCAGCCGCTCGAAGGTGCCGATGTACTCCGGGTGAACGGGGAACAGCCGCACGTACTCGTCCATGCGCTCGTTCATCGAGCTGTAGAACTTGGCGAACTTGGTCAGGTAGGTCCGGATCTTGTTCTGCTGATCAGCCGTCTTCTTAAGCAGGCGCTCAGCGACCACGAAGCTGACGTCTTGCCGCGCCAACAGCACTTGGGTGAACCGGTCCTTCACGCGGCGCAGGCTGTCAGCGACGTGCTGGAAACGGTTGCTGTCGAAGATGGCTTCCTGCACGCCGGCCACGAACCGGAACCGCAGGTGTTTGGTGACTTCACCGATCTCACGCAGGAACGACAGGTCCAGCACCAGGTCGTGGTCCTTGCGGGATCGCAGGTAGTCGAGAAACTCGTCGACCACCAGGAGCACGCCGTGGTTGGGGTGAACCTCGGCGAACGCGGCCATCATCTCCTCGAACGCCGCCTTGTTGTTGACGACCTTGTCGGCGGCCGGGAACGAGTAGCTGACGCCGTTCTTTTCTAGGAAGAGTTCCAGCTCCTGGGTGATGATGTCCCGCAGCGACATCTGGCTGGAGATCTCGATGCGGTGGACCTTGAACTTGCCAGCGATCTTCCCCGCTGCTTCGGCCACCTTGGGGTGACGGATCATGGGCTGGTAGGCCGCGTCCTCAGCCACCAGGGACAGCACCGACATCAAGTGCGACTTACCGGTGCCGTAGTTGCCGACCACCAGCACGCCCATGTGGTCGACGGACTCGTCGAAGGAAAGCTGCGGAATCATTTGCTTGGCGATCCGCTCGGCCATGTCGTCCGACATGACGTAGGTCGCGACGAGCTTCTTCGCCTCGTCCGGACGATTGGCGTCGAGCAGTTGGATGACCGATTCGATCGGTTCGAATTGAATGAGATCGCCGTAGCGCATTTTTTTCCTCTCTTCCCTATTACTGAATCTCGAAGGGGACCACGCCAGCAAGGCTGTAGTCCTGGTGTTCTGGATGCCCCATATCGGCGTAGGTCAGCCGGCCCGTTCTCGCATCGCCCTGCAACTCGCCCGGCCAAGCCGCCACGACGCGTTTCGCGTGTGCGTGTCGCTTCAGTAGATCGAGCGGATCGAGCTGAAGGGATCGGTCGAACAACAGTTCGATGTTGTCCAGCAGCAGCAAGTCGCCAGGGGCATGCTGATCGGCCAACTCACGCAGGATCGTCGTGGTCTGCAGGTGGCGCTGCCGCTGCGGCATGCCCGCGAGACGACCGCCCAACTCAGCCCCGACGTTCAGCGTCGTGACACCCTTGCTCTTGGCTAGGGAGTGCAGCAATCCCGTCTTGCCGGCATTGGGCGCCCCGATGAGCAGGACGAGCTTGCTTTGCAGTGCTCCGACTTCATCGACCAGGCGCTCTAGCTTTTCGATCATCCCTGCCTCCTTCCGGGTGGGACCCGGAGAAGGAACTGCAGGTGTGTAGTGGGTTGACGGCTTGGCATGAGTCACTCGAAAAGGCTGGACTGCTTGAGGATGTAGCCCGCAGGTTTCTTCTGCTTCTCGATCACTCCTTCGTCGGCCAGTCGCTGCAACCACGCCTTGGCTTGCACAGTGGTCACGTCTAGGGCTGCCGCGACTTCCGCGTCCTTCATCGGGGTCTTGAGCAGCAGCGTGATCGCCTCTCGGACCGCCGCAAACAGCGCATCCGCAGGCTTTGCTGGCGCCGACACGGTCGGGCTGGCAGGCTCCGGCGGAACTTCGGACGGTGGCGAAACCAATGCGGCCGGTTCGGGGGTCGGTTCAACGGGTTCGCTGCTCGGTGCTTCGGCAGGTGGCGGCGCTGAGTCGCTCGGCGCTTCGATTGCCGGCGGTAGCTCTGCGACCGATGGCGTCGAGGGGGCAACCTCCGTCACCCCGTCTCCCGAAAACAGGGCAAGTCCTGACTGCGGAGACGGCACTGGCGTGGGCTCAACGACCCCAAACACACTCTCGAATGCATCGGCGTCTTGCGGGTTCGGCCAGGGAAGCGCCCCCTTGCCGCGCAGGGCGTCGAGTCCAGGAGAAGAACCGCCCGTCGATCGAACGTACACGGGCACGAACTTGAGCTTGTCCAGTTGCTCGATGGCGCCAGCCCACGTGCCGCCCTTATTGAGATCAGAGCTGACGACCAGCGAGGCATCGGAAAGCGCATAGATCAGCTTGTTGCGCTGCATGGCGTTACCGACGTTGAACCCTGCGCTCGGGTCGTAGGGCGAAATCAGCACCAGTTGACCATCGAGAAGCAGGTTGCGGTGCTCGCGGTTCATGGTTGTCTTTTCCAGGCTGTCCGCGAGGACGCCACTGACCTTGCCCCCGGCTTCAAGCGCACCGCGCATTGCGGCTTGGTCAATGCCCTTCGCCCCACCCGAAACGATCGTCCTTCCAGATCGCGCAGCCAGTCGACCTACATCCATCGTGTAGTCGATCAACGAATCATCTACATGGCGAGACCCGACTACGGCGAGTCCACCCGACTCCAGCAAGCCCATATCACCGCAGCCGTACAGCACCGCCGGGGCGTCTTCACGCAGGCGGGCCTTGAGTCGGCGTGGGTACTCGGCGTCCGCTCGACTGACCACCCAGATGGCACGAGCTTGCCAACGCTCGATGACTTGGCTGAGGAGGAAACCACGCCCCAGCAAGCGCTGCAGTCGAGCTTCCTCAATCACTGGCTGGCAGGCACGTAGGAGGTCTGCAGCATCTGGCGACACGAGGTCCGCAGGCTGGCGCTGTATCTCCCGCAGGTGACGTGCGAGACGCTTGTATTCACCCGGCGACAGGAGTTCCGAGGACGACGTGCCGCGACCAGCGATCAGCGGCGCTGTCAGCAGCAGTATTGCCTGAGTGTTTGGAGACAAGGTGGGGGTCATTCGTCGTGCCCCGTTTGTGAGAGCGCCATCGGCCAGACATCACCGCTTCCGCTCTTGCGCAGCAGCCACGCGGCCACGGTCAGCGTCCAGCGCGAGTCCACCATGTCATCGACCAGGAGCACCGGCCCACGCGGTACCGGCTGACCATTGATTTCGAGCGAGCCGTCGATGTTGCGCGCCTGTTGTGTACTGTTTGCCATCGTCTTCTGTT
>CALMKG010000383.1 GCA_937867175.1 uncultured Propionibacterium sp.
GTTCAGGTCCGTGTGTCCGAAAGGACGTGGGGGTTCAACTCCCCCCTCGCGCACGTGGGTAGCCCCGGGGATGACCTGGGGCTTTACTCATTTCCGGAGTTAGCCTGAACGCCCAAGGGCGCACGAAGGGTGCACCAGCCTCTACTCGGAGAGGTTTGGCATGGCATACATAGAGAAGCGACGCCGCACCGACGGCGGGATCTCGGCGCGCGTGAAGTGGCGTCTGGGAGGCTCCCGTGACGGCGCGATACAGCTCGAGGTCTTCAGTGCTGGCACCGACGCGCAGAACCTCGCGCGGGCCGACGGCTTCAAGAAGATGGTGGACGCTGCTGGCCAGAGGTGGCCGGCCGGCTGGGTAAAGGGAGAGGGCTTCGTCCGACCGGTCGGCGAGGCGGACCCCCTAACGGAGCCGCCGCGGTTCGTTGACATCGGCGAGGAGTACGTCCGCCAGATCGTCGATCTCTCGCCCGGTCAGCGGAAGCGCTACCTGGGCCACCTCCGTGTGCTGGAAGAGACCAGGATCCGAGGATCGCTGATCTTCACGAAGCCGGTGACCGCGATCACCGAGGCAGACCTCAAGGATTGGTTGATCGATTGGGACCGGTCACTCAAGACGAAGGCCAACTATCACGGCCTGATCTACGGAGTCTTCGGATACGCCGTCAAGCGCGGTTGGCTGTCTGCCAACCCTGCCGTCGGGACGGCACCACGGATGTCACGGGTGAAGCAGTCGAGACCGGAACTGCGCTTCCTTACCGAACGAGAACTGCAGCGTGCGGTCGAGCTGGCCGGACCGTATGCCGACCTACTGACCGTCGCCGTAGGCACCGGCATGCGGTTTGGGGAGCTCGGAGCTCTCTGGGTCTCCGACGTGGACCTGGAGCGTCGCACGATCCGAATCAACAAGGCGTGGAAACGCAACGGCGAAGATGATGCAACCGACGTTCCCGGGTGGCTCGCCAAGCTGTTGAAGCCCAAGCACACGATGCGCGATCACCACCTTGGTGTGCCAAAGACCACCAAATCGCGCCGAACGATCACCATCTCGCCTGCCCTCGTCGCCGTCTTGCGCAAGCGCATCGAGGGCAAGGCAGCCGACGACTTCGTCTTCGTGTCAAACGCTGGGTATCCGCTGCACAACGGGGACTTCAGCACGCACGTGTGGCGAAAGCTAACGACGGCGCTCGAGACCGAGGGCATTGGTCGATTCAGGTTTCACGACCTGAGGCATACCCACGTCGCATGGTTGATTGCTGGCGGCGCGCCATTGCCCCACATCCAGGCACGGTTGGGGCACGAGTCGATCACGACGACGATCGATACCTACGGCCATCTGCTACCAGCCGGTGACGAACTCATCTCCGGCATCATCGACACTGCGCTGACCGGAGGGACGATCCGCCCCGGCTCTGGGTCATCGATGGGAAAGGGAGAGAAGGGAAAGAAGTCCAAGAAGCGCACCAAGCCAGCTCCGGACCCGCACATGTCGCCTTCGGTGGAGCAGGGGGCTGCGATATGAGAGCGACCGTTGCCGTTCACCCAGGCCCGAGCGTGTCCCGCCACCAAGGTGGCCACGAGGCCCCGCCACGCTCAGAGCTTTGAGCGGCGATGGCTGGCTCTCGCCGGCTGGACAACGCTCAGCGTGTGGGGTGATGCGGAGACTGGCTGTTCGCCTGCGTCGATCAGTTCGTCGAGATGCTCCGGACGGAAACGGATGTGCTTGCCGATTCGCGTGCATCGGACCCTCCGCTCCCGAACAGCATCGGCGACCCACCTCGTCGGAACGTTGAGGTAGCTAGCTGCTTCATCGATGGTGAGTAGCGGACGCGAACTCGATGCCTCGCTCACGGTCGGTCACCGGATTCACCGTCCGGAACGTCCATCGCGACGACCGGTGGGGCGATCCATCGCCGTACCTCGTCGACCGTCGTATAGAGCCGGCCGGTGCCGTTGAATCTCCAGAATCGAGGGCCGGTCCCTAGGGATTGCCAGGCCCGCACCGTGCCTTGTGGCGTTCGAGCCAGAGAGCAGAACTCCTCGATTGTCAGGAGCGCGCTGCCGTTCCATTCGGCGGGGATGTCGATGGTCTGCAAGGGATTGCTCCTTTCCGTGTCCGTACGGTCTCCTATGTCCGGAGAGGCCCCTGCGGCGATCAATTCCGGCCAACCTGATGACGACGTTCGGCACGACGAGTTCGGTCGAGGGCGGTAGCCCCGTGGGATTGGTGTCGTCTGAGCTGCAGCCCGACGAGCAGGCGTGAGCCGACTTCACTGACCGGTAGGGTTCGTGCCTGATGGTCTCCGGCGTTGACCCCTCTGAACTGCGGGCTGCTCGCGAGAAGGCGGGTCTGACTCAGCACGAGCTGGCGCGTCTCGTCGGGGCGGCCGGGGGGGAACGCATATCCCGGTGGGAGCTGGGCACATCTGTGCCCCGTCCAGACTTCGTGGTCAAACTCGCGCGAGCCCTCAACATCCCGACGCGTCGACTGATCCACCTCGACGGCGAGGTTCCCGATCTAAGGGCGCTGCGTCTGCAGGCAGGGCTCACCGTTCCCGAAGTCGCCGCGTCCGCGAACGTGGCTGTGCCGACCTATTACGCCTGGGAACAAGGGCGCTGGACCCGGCTCCCCGCATCAGACTCGCTCGAAGCGCTCGCCCGCGCAATCGGGGAGTCCGTCGAAGCGGTTGGCGCAGCATTCCAAGAATCGCAACGGCAACGCCGCCGGCGTAGCGAAACAGCCTCGGCCTAAGCGGCCTCGTTGTTGCGGGCGGGTTTGGCCGTTATCCACAGGTGGGAATCTCATTCCCAGAGCTCCGGACTATTTGTGGTCCCATGGACTCCGGATCGTTCGGAGGCGTTGATGCTCGGTCCCATCGGGGGGATTGAGCCGCGTAACTCCGGTCAGGACTGGGCGATGGAATCTCGGAATCGATCACCTGTGGATAGCGGCTTGCTCGATAGGAATGCACTAGTGTGTCAGTATCGATTTGGGCTCGCGCTGACCGCTCCGGGCCCGTCTTGACACGTAGGTGATCGAGACACGAGAGGACTCGGGATCCATGTCGCAGAACACCGCTCAAGGCCTGTCAGGCGAGGCAACTGCCACCAGCCGGCCCATGCCCAATCTCAACAACAGTCCCCTACCGCGACCCAAGCGGCGCCGCAGACCTTGGGTGTTCGCACTCTGTGCGGCCCTTGTTGCCGCAGGAGCGCTCGGTACCGCCTTCGCGTTCACCTCGATCAACGACACCCAAGAGGTCCTCGTCGTCGCCAACGACATCAAGCGCGGCGAGACCATCGAGGCCGGTGACCTCTCCGTGGTGCGGGTCAGCGTCGACCCGGCGCTCACCCCGGTTGCCGGCAGCCAGAAGTCCGACCTCGTGGGCAGCCGCGCCGCGGCCGACCTGTGGGCCGGCACGCTGCTCACCGAGAGCGCCGTCACCGACAGCCCTGGTGCCGGGGGAGGGGGAGTCGCTGGTCGGTATCAGCCTCACGCCGGCACAGATGCCGTCCGAGTCGCTGTACTCCGGCGACGCCGTCCGCATCGTCACCACCCCGGGCGACCAGGGCGAGGTCACCGACAAGGAACCGGTCACGATCGAGGCGACCGTCGTTGGTGTTAGCCGGGTCGAGGAGACCGGGGAGACCGTCGTCGACGTCTCGGTCCCCGAAGACGAGGCCGCCGACCTGGCTGCCCGTGCCGCCACCGGCCGGGTCGCGCTCGTCCTGGACGCGCGGGAGCGCTGAGGCATGGCGCTGATCGTCCTTGCCTCCGCGAGCGGTTCGCCCGGCGTCTCCACCACGGCGCTGGGGCTCACCTTCAACTGGCACCGCCCCGTGCTCCTGGTCGACGCCGACCCGACCGGGTCCTCTTCGGTCTTCGCCGGCTACTTCCACGGAACCCAGGAGCCTACCGGCGGGCTGATCAACCTCGCGCTCTCCCTGCGCCAGGGAACGTTGGCCGACGTTCTGCCCCGCGAGACGCTGCTGCTGGACCCCGAGGCGCCCGCCGAGCGGTCGGCCTGAGATCAAGGACGAGCCCCTCGGTGCGCAGCCGCGCACCCGAACGGAGAAGGGACCGCGAGAATGACCCAGGAAGCGATGCAGATGAAGGAGCGGTCCAAGGCCATCGGCCGCGCACAGCGCGCGCTCAAGGCCCTCGGCGAGCACCCGCGCTCGAGCAAGAAGGAGCTCGGACACGCCCGCGAGCACCTCAACGCCTGCTACGCGCACGGCTCCAGCGAGCACGTGTGGAACGCGGTGGCGCAGGTGGAAGAGATGGCCGAGCGCCGCTACGGCGTCCCCAGCACCGAGGAGCACCGTCAGCTGGTCGACGCGGCCGGCGACCTCGAGGAGCCTGCGACAGCCGCCCGCGGCCGCGCAGCCGAGGACCGTGCCGTCCCGTCGTCGACGCCAGCGCACGACGACGTCGGGCTTGCTCCCACCGCCTCGCGATGACGCCAAAGCCCGTTGCCGGTGCACGAATCGGCCTCAGAACGCCGCTGAGCGCAGCGAAACCTGGCCCGATCGACCCCTGGCGGCCCCCGAGTTGTCTCAGAGCGATTTTGAGCGACCTGGCCGCCACACCCATCCGGGCATAGAGCGGCCATGCCCGAGCCAGTAGCCGCCGCGCTTCTGATCGCCTACATCGCCGGCGCGGTCCTACTGGTCGCGGCGCTGGCCAAGGTGCTCCTCAGCTGGTCGACCGGTCAGCGCACCCGACGTGCCGCCGCTCCCGTCGACGTCGCCCTGCAGCAGCGGGCCGCGACGGCGATGGCCTCCGTCGCGCAGCTCGCGAACGTCCCCGCGCCGGCCACCGACGTACTCGCGATCCTCGGGGCCCCCACCGGTGCACCGGAGCGCGAGGTGGGCGACGAGGGGCTGGCGGTGACCCGCTTCCGGGCCGGTCGCCCGACCGTGGTGTTCGCCCAGGTCGCTCTCACCGGACTCAGCCCGGCTGCGGTGCAGAGCCTCGCCGCCCACGAGCTCGCTCACGTTCTGCGGCGTGCGCACAGCTCAACCACGGCGCATTACGCCTGGCTGCTCGGCTACCTGGTGCTCGTGCTCGCCGGCCTGTCGCTCACCATCACCGCGCTGGTGGCCGCGCCTCAGCTGGCCGGCCCGGCGATGCTGGCCACCATGGCTGCCGCCGTCGCGTTCCTCGGCCTCCAAGTCGCCTTCGACCGGCGCGAGGAGATCGCCGCCGACCTGTTCGCCATCGACCTGACCCGCGACCTCGACGCGGCCAGCGAGCTGATGCTGTTCTACGAGAACAACCTGGCGCGACCCCTGCCCGCCCGCGGTCTCGGCCGCGCGTGGGCGCGCCTGGAGCGGCGCTGGTTCGCCACGCATCCTGAGCCGCAGGCTCGCCTTGCCGCCATGCGTCGGCACCTGGCCGACCGCCCGGCCACTTAGCCCGCGGCGGCGCCACCAGCGTCGGCCACGGTCAGCGACGCGGCTCGGAGCTGTACGACAGCGCACCCTCGCGGGTGAGCGATCGGATGATGCGCTCGCGTGGCGCCGGCGGCCACCCCATCGCGACACCGAGCTCGGCCCAGGTCGGGCGGGCGCCGGTGCGGTCCCACGCGCGCCGGAGACGCACTCCGGGGCACGCTGGGCGTCACGGCTGACGGCGTCGCGGGCGATGGCGGCACCTTGATCGGCCGGGCGAGTGGGCCGCCCAAGCTACTGACCGAGGTGCCGAAACGGGCGATCAGCGCCGCGGGGTACCGCGCCGCGACGGCCGCGGCCGGTTGGCGTCCTGCCGATCGCGCGCTGGACCCTGCGACTTGGTCGGTGCCGGCGTGCTCTCGCCGTCGATCGGGATCTCGAGGCGGGACACGATCCGGTAGCGCAGGTCGCGGGCCGGGCTGTCGCCCAGCGGCTTCTCAGCGACCAGGCCGCGCGTGGCGGCGTCGACGTCGTGACCCTGCTCGTGGGCCTGCTGCAGCATCGCGGCGGTGGCCGCCCAGTCGCCCTGCTCGAGCAGCCGCGGGTCGAGCTCGCGAGCCAAGGTGGCCCACCGTTCGGCCGGGGTCTTCTCGGCCGCGGCCGAGAGACGTGCGCGAACCTCGCTGCTCTTGTGGAGCTCGGCCAGTGCCGCCTTCCGCGGGTCGGCATCCCAGGTCTTGACCGCGTCGTGCAGGTCGCGTCGCGCCTGCAACTGGGAGAGCTGCAGCCGGGCCCGGACCTGGTTGACACCGGGCGCCCACGCGCGGCTGGGACGTGCCGAGATGATCCTCATGGCCGCGACGCGCGCCTGCTCCGGGGCGAGGTTGTCGAGCCGCTCGGTGAGCAGCTGGCCACCCAGGGAGCGGAAGGCCGGCTGGCCGCTGGCCACCGCGGCAGTGAGCGCGGCGGGCCCACGCTGAGCGAGCAGGTCGGCGGGGTCGAGGCCGTCGGGGAACCGCGCGAAGCCGGGGTCGAGGCCGTGCGGGGTGAGCATCCAGAAGTCCCGCTCGGCCGCGACCTGGCCGGCGAGGTCGGCGTCGGTGGCCACGATCGGGTCGCGGCCGACGGCAGCCAGCTGGGCGGCCTGCTCATCGGTCAGCGACGTGCCGAGCGGCGCCACGCCGAGGTAGAGGCCGGCGCTGGCCAGCGTGACCGCCACGGCGTCCGTCGGGCCCTCGACGATCACTGGGACCGCACCCCCGGCGAGCAGCTCGTCGACGACACCGAATAGCTGGGCGCCCTTGTGGAACAGCGGGGTGTCGGCCGTGTTGAGGTACTTCGGGCCGCCCTTGTCGGCGTCGGTGAGGTCGGGCCGGCGGCGGCCGACGAATCCGAGCACTTCGCCCTGGTGGATCACCGGGAACATCACCCGGTCGCGGAACCGGTCGATCAGCTGTCCTGTGCGTGGCCCGGTTCTGACTTGGCTGGCGACGCCGGTGGCCACCATCTCGGCGTCGCTGACACCGTGGCCGCGCAGGTGGTCGACCAGGTTGGTCCACCCGGCTGGCGCCTGACCGGGACGGAACCGCTCGTCGCCGGCGAGGTCGAAGCCGAACCGTCCGGTGAGGTAGTCGCGGCCCCACGAGTCGGTGAACCGGGCCTCGAAGAAGGCCTGTGCCATGTCGTTGATCTCGAGCATGCGCTCGCGCGAGACGGGGGAGGAGTGCCACTCTTCGGCCCGCTGGTACATGAGCCGGAGGTCGGCCTCGGTGGGCTCCAGTCGGCTGCCGCCGAGGTCGCGGATGTAGGCGGCCAGCGTCAGGTCGGGCTCGATGAACTGGTCCTCGTCGACGTCGACCAGGTCGCCAGCGACGGCGTCGGCCAGGTGCTCGTCGTACGGACCGGGGTCCTCCGCGAGCGGCCAGTCGGTCCAGCCGGGGTCGGTGGCGTGGTCGACGAGCGTCGCCGGGTCCGGCTCGATCCCGTCCCACAGGTCTGCGGGCGGCTCGTCGAAGTGGTACTCGTGCGCGTGCTCGTCGGGTGCGCTTTCCAGCGCGATCGAGGTCCGCCAGACCAGGGCCTGGCACTCGTCGACGCCCTCCCAGCCGTCGCTCGGCATCGCCCGCCCGGCGCCCAGCAGGGCCTCGACCTGCCAGCCGCGCTGCACGCCGTGGTCCACGTTCGCGACCAGCGCGGGCCACCAGGTGCTTGCCTGGATGCTCGCTGCGCGCTCGGGACCGAACAGGTCCGCGAGCCGCGGGGTCCACTCGGTGGTGACGCTCTCACCGTGGGAACCGTCGCCGATCTGGGAGGCAACGGCCGGGGTGAGCTGACGGGCCATGCGCCACCACACGGCCGCCGCGGCGTGCTCATCGGGCAGCGGCCCGGCCGGGTGATCGGCCGCGGTGGCGGTGCGCAGCAGTTCGTGGGCGGTGACGCCCGCGCGCGACATCGCGGCCAGCCGCTCGGCGAGCAGCGGGGTGAACTCGTCGTCGCGGACCTGCGGGGCCAGCGAGTAGAGCAGCTGGCGCCATTCCTTGAGCGCTGGGGTGTGGTCGCCGGTGACCGCACGGTTGAGCCGACGCTGCCAGGTCGCGGAGGTCTTCTGCAGCTGCGGTGCACCGGTCGGTCGCCGGTCGTCGACCGGGACCTGCATGGCGGCCCGCCAGACCTCGACGTCGGCGACCGTGGCGGCCTCGGGCCGGAGGCCGTTCTGCGCCCACGCCGGCAGTGCTGCCTGGTCGGTCGCCCGCGTTCGGACCTGCTCAGCGAGGTCGCTCACCAGGTGCGCGCGCTGCGCGAGGTAGGCACCCCAGTGCGGGTCCTCAGCCAGGCGGGCCGGGACCGCGGGCATCCACGGCAGCGGCCCTTCGCCGGCGTTGCGCAGACCGGAGGCGTCCAGGCGCCAGTCGAGGACCGCGGCGCGGTCGTGCGCGCTCTCCAGCTCCCGGTCGCCCGCGGCCGCCCGGAGCGCGTCGACCGGGTTCTCGCCGGCCGTGCCGAGCAGCAGCAGGTGGGCCCGCAGGGTCGGCCAGGCAGCCTCCTCGGCGAGCCCGGGAACGAGTATCTCGACCGCGTGGTCCAGGGCGTCCACCACGTTGACCGGGGTGCCGTCGGCGTCCTGGCCGACGTGCTCGTGGCGCAGCAGGTCTTCTGCGGCGACGTAGAGGCTGTCGAGGTAGCGCTGGGCGGCCTCGCCGAGCCGGGTAGCCGGGTCGGCCTGCTCGCGGATCAGGCTGGTCGCGGACCGCTGGGCGTCGTCGCGCGCCAGCATCGACTCGAGGATGTCGGTGGGGGTGAGCGGCCGGACCAGGGTCGGGTGGATCACCGAGTGCGGGTCGCCGTCACCGACGACCTCGAGGTAGACGTGGTTGGCGTGCGCTCCGCGGGTCATCATCGTGTAGAGCTGCTGGCGCGACTCGGTGCCGGTGGTCAGGCCGTGCATCGTGTCGGCGGTGACGCCCTGGGCGGTGTGCACGGTGCACGCGTAGCCGAGCTCGGTGGCCTTGGCGACGTAGTCGCTCGGCAGTCGCACGGTGCGGCCGTGCTGGGTGTGCTGGACGGTCAGGTCGCCGCCGTCGTGGATCTCCAGGACGGTCCAGCGGTCGCCGTTCTTGACCCAATCTGTGGCCGAGGTGCGCAGCCGGCGGTCGTTCTCGCGGGTGATGATCAGTTCCCCGATCGACGCCTCGTTGCCGTCGGCGAGCCGCCGCACCGGGCCACTGCTGGCGACGTCGGTCGGGTCGATCCCGTCGAGGCGGTGGGCGCGGGCCTGCTGGTTCAGCTCGCTGACCAGGTCGCGGGTCGGGGCGAGCATGATCGAGTCCGACCCTGCGGCGCGGTCGGCCTGCCAGGCGGCGAAGACCTCCTCGGTCATGGTGGCCAGGTCGCCGACGTGGACCCGGTCGCGGTCGAGGTAGAACCCCAGCGCCTCAGACTTGCCCTCGCGCAGCGCCAGCGAGGCGGCGCCCTCGGCCGGGTCCTTGAACCGGACGAGCTCGGTCAGCTGCAGCGCCCCGTGGGTGGATCGGATGTCGCGCAGCACCCCGCCGGCGCCGATCGCCGAGAGCTGCTGGTCGTCGCCGATCAGCCGGACGCTGCCGCCGCGCTCGAGGATGTAGAAGACCGCCGCGTCCAGGGAGAGGGTGTCGGCCATGCCGGCCTCGTCGATGACCACGAGGGTGGAGGAGTCGATGCCGGCGACCCACGCGGGCATCGCGGCGCCGGACTCGCGGGACTCCTGGAGCGAGTGGGTCAGCTTGGCCAGGGTGTCGGTCTGGGTGTCGATCTGGGAGCGCAGGGCATCCGCGGCCGCCGCTGAGGGAGCCAGACCGATGATGGTGCCGCCGCCGTCAGCCCAGGCGCTGGCCAGGGCTCGCATCGCGGTGGTCTTGCCCGATCCGGCGGGCGCGATCGCCAGTTGGAGTCGGGCGCCGGAGGTGGCCATCTCCCGCACCAAGGTGGCCTGTCCGGCGTTGAGGGTGATGCCGTTGGCGGTCGACTCCAGCAGCGCCAGGTCGACCGAGGATGCCTCGACGGTGTAGCCGTCGTGGCGGCCCGCGGCCGCGACCAGACGCTGCTCGGCAGCCAGCACCTTGCCCGAGGTGAACAGCTCGGCGCCGCTCTGGGTGTAGACCGAGGCCCCGTCCGCGCGCCGCAGCTCGACCGGTTCGCTGATGGCGTCCCAGGGTCGGGCCATGCTCACCGAGCGGCCGCCGAGGACCTCGCCGACCAGCAGGTCGACGACCTGGGAGACCTGGTTGGTGGGCACGGTGGCGCCCCGGACCTGCCGCTGGGCCTCGGCGTAGACGTGCCAGAACTGCCAGGTGCTCCGGGCTCCTTCCATCGTCGCCACGATCCGGTCGGTGGTCTTGGCGAACCAGGCCGAGTCGGCCAGCGACCGCGCTGCGCCCTTCGGGTTCAGCGCGCCGTGGACCACCTGCTTGACCCGCTGAGGGGCGCCCAGCACCTCGATGGCCTCACGGCTCCAGGTCTCGCGCTGCTCGGCCAGCGAGCGCGGCTCGTGCTTGGCCTCGCGGGTCTCCAGCGTCGCCTGCTGGGACAGCTGGATGGTCTCCACCGGCGTGGGCGGGCGACCGTGGGTCGCCTGGAACGCGGCCGCGAGGACCTTGCGGCGGTCCTCCACGCTGGCGCGGCGCTTGGAGAACCGGCGGTTCAGCTCGGGGTCGACGCCGACGATCTCGCGCACCGGCCGCTTGCGGGCGTCCCCGCCGTCGATGCCGTTCGGCCGCTCCTCGAAGCGCACGCCGAGGGCGTCGACCAGGTGACGCTCGAGCGCGGTGTTGTAGGTCTCCGAGGCCGAGACGACCGCCTTGTGCAGCGGCCGGCCGTCGATGGCCAACCACTTGCCGTCGAGGGTCTGGACCTTGTTCGCCACCGCGACGTGGGTGTGCAGGTCGGGGTCGCCGGCACGGGAGTCGCGGTGGGTGAACGCGGTGGCGACCAGGCCGCGGACGTCGACCTGGCGTACGCCGTTGGTGCCCCGGCGGGTGAACAGTGCCTTGGACTCGATGAAGCCCAGGGCGTCCTTGATGGCCGCCTGGTGGGCCCGCTCGATCACCGCGGCGGTCTTCGGGTCGGCGATCGCCCACAGCACCGAGACGCTCTTGACCGGGGAGAAGGTCAGGTCGTAGCCGGCCACGGCGTTGGTCTTGGGGCGGGAGTGCTTGGCGATCGCGGCGGCCAGCTCGCGTGCGTCGGTGGGCTCGCGGCCGTGCTCGGCACGGAAGAACTCGGCACCGACCTCGGTGCGGACCTTGGCCCGGTCGGCCGCGGGGACCGGCCAGTCACCCGGCAGGCCGGCGGCCTCGTTGATGGCCGCGATGCGCTTGGCGACCTCGATCCGGAACGGGCTGATGTCGTTCTCGTAGACCTTGTACGGGGTGCCGAGCTGGCGGGCCGTCTTGTAGTCAGCCTCGGTCGGCCGGTCAACGCCGCCATCGCTGGCGGGGCGGCCGATGCGCAAGTCCAGGTCCTTGGTCCGCTGGGTGGCCAGCGGGTGGTGGCCGGAGCCGAACAGGCTCTGCATGTGGTCGGCGGTGACGATGTCGCCGGCGTCGAGTCCTTCGAGTCCCTCCATCCCGGAGCCGACCCACACGCCGGGGGTCTCGCCCTTCTCGGTGTAGTAGCTCGCCAGCCCGGTGTGGCCCTTGTCCGTGGCGTCCATCGCTGCCACCTGGCGGGTCAGGTAGTCGTACCCCGACCCCGCCGTCAGCTTGTGGAGGCTCATCGTCACAGTCACCTACGTACGTGCGGGCGTGCGGTGCGATCACCTCCGGCCGAATTTCTGATGTGTTCTTTCTATTCGGCAAACCGAGAATGCAAGAGGTGTGTGGCACTTGGTCTGTCGCGAGAAGTCGGGGGGACGCTGAGGGGCGTCGGTGACGCCTCGGTCGTCGGTGCCGGACTGGCTGGGCTCGTCGGGTCTGGCTGGGGTGGACCGGGGGTCGAGGTCGTCGGGTTCGGGAGTTTCTTGGCCGGTGGTGATCGCACGGGGACGGGGATTTGCCGTAGGTGACTGTCAGAGTCCGTGTCGACATGGAGTGAGGACCGGATGAGTCAGCAGACGATCAAGCAGCAGGCGCGGCGTACGGCGCGGGAGATGGCCGAGAAGCGACGGCGCGAGCGCGAGGAGCGGGAGCGCCAGGTAATCGACCTGGCCGAGCGGGTCATGGTCGCGATCGGTGAGCGCGACGCTGCGGTGGCTGAGACCGAGAAGCGCGCTGGTGAGGCGCTGCGGGAGTTGACCGAGCGCGAGGGCCTGTCCCTGAGCGAGGCCGTCGAGTGGTGCGGCGACACGGTGAGCGTGCGTGAGGCGAGGCGGCTGCGGCGGCTCGCCAGTGACCAGGCCGACAGCGGCGACGGCGAGCAGGGCGGCGACGGTGCGGCAGCGCTGGCGGCTGCCGGGAGCGGGGGAGCGGGTGCCGGTCCGGCGGCTCGATGACGCCGGCATCGCGGCGGTCGCGGCAGCGATCGCCGATCCGGCGGTGCTCGTGCGGCATCGGGCGAAGGTCGCCACGGTGTCGGGCGTGAGTGCCTGTGGTGGACGGGGCCGTGGCCGGTCGCTCCGAGCGCGAGCGCACGGACGGCGGGGGCATGGCCGGTCCTGGTACGCGCCGGGGCGGGTGATCATCGCGCACCGGTTCGAGTTCTCGGTCATGCACCGTGTGAACGCGCTCGCGCAGGCGCGGCTGCTGGGGCACCGGTGTCACAACCCGTTGCGTCAGCGGATCGCGCCGGCCCATGTCGTGGTGTCGAGCGCGGCGCAGAATCGACGGGAGTGGTCGGTGCAGAGGCGGCTGCCCTACAGCCCGCTGGCGGACCCGCGCGGGGCGCGTCGGCGGGCTCGGGAACTGCGCGACCTGGCGCGTGAGGACCCGCAGCTCGTGGCCGACGACCTTGCGCGGCTCGTGGAGCTGCTGGGCGAGCAAGTCACGCTCTGGTGACGTCGCCGGGGCGTGCGCGGCACGCAGAAGGCCGCCCGCAGCGGACACAACCCAGCGGCCCGATCCGGTACCGGAGAGCCGGTCGGGGCGCTTCTTTGCGCCCTCCGTGAGCGCCCTCCTCCACGCGAGCTCGAAGAGGATCCGAAATAAGTCCGGGCTAGCTGATCGCTGCCGAGCCTCGATCGACCTAGGTGACTGCGGGACCGATTTCCGAACGTTCCGCAGTCACCTAGGAGGAAGTCATGTCGACCACCGTCACTTTCGCCGGCAACCTGGCTGAGGCGCCCGAGCTGCACCACACCCGCGAGAACAGGCCGTTCGTTAGCTGCCGGGTCTTGGTCAACCGGCGCGTGCAGAACGACGAGGGGGAGTGGGTCAACGACGAGCCCACGGCCCACAACGTGAAGGTCTTCGGATCGGCCGCGACCCACGTCTACGACAGCTGCGGATCCGGGGACCCGATCTTCGTCCACGGCCTAGAGCGCACCGAGAGCTGGCCGGACAAGGAGACCGGCGAGAAGCGCACCAAGGACGTCGTGGTCGTCGACAACCGCTTCGGCGAAGTGGGCCTCTCGCTCAAGTACCTCTCCGCGCGCATCGATCGCGCGCCCCGCCCGGCCCAGGCCAACTGAGCCGCAGGAGGTTCGCTCCGATGGATCTCATCGTTCAGTCCCCGGACGAGCTGCTCGCCGCGGTGCCTCACGTCCTCGGCTTCAAGCTTTTCTGGACTAGCGACTCTGGAGCACGCTGCGAGCGAGCGCTTCGCGCCCTCGGAGTCAGGTCGGCGTCGTCCTGCGTTCCGGTCACGTCGCCATGAGTCGCGGCGCGCGGAGCACCAGCCGCATCAAGCACGCTGGTCGCCGACGCGTCACAGAGGCGATCTACATCGTCGTCGCCAGATGGTACTGACCGTGCCGTGACACCGTATGGAAGAGAACACTTGGCGTCTCGACCCGTTGTCGAGGCGCCAAGCCAGGGGGTGTGCCGATTCACGTCAAGCTGTGGCCTGTCAGGAGAACCCTCCGACCCAGGAGCCGCAGCCGACGATCACGCCGCCGCTACGACGGCATGCCCGGATCTCGATCGCAGCGTCTTCAGTGATGCCGGAAAAGGTCTGCGAGTTGCTGGTTCCGGATCCCCCGGATGCGATCACGGTCTCGATCGTGCCGTTGGGTCGACGCAGCTGGGCAACGGCCGCGTCTCCGTCCGCGGCAGTGTCGGTAGCGGTGAGCCGGTCTGGGACATCGGTCCAATTGGCTCGGGCGCCGGTGGTCGTGGCCTGGAAGTCGTTGGCCCATGCCGGGTTGGCACTGAGGGCGAGGAACATGCTCACTCCGAGCACGACTGCTGCGCGAACTGCTTTCATGGTTGGTCCCTCCCGAGCGGGTGATGTGGCCGCGTTCCCGATGATCGCGGCTGTGGTCAGCATCACATTTGGCCCGTGGCTTGCCAATGCCGTCCGCCGAGCCTTCGCCGAAAAGCCACGGAAAGTTCGGCATCGATGCCAACGGATCCGCCACTGGCTACGTCTTAGGTTGTAGGAGCTTTCCGCGAGGCGGGCCGACGGCGGGACCACTCGAAAGGGGATCTGATGACAGAGGAACTCCCGTACCAGGAGTCGATCGATCCGGATCGGTTGCACGCCCTGCTTGAGGAAGAGATCGGTCAGCCACCTCCATGGCGGCCGGGCATGCTTGAGCAGATCGTCAGGGAAGGGCGCGCCTGGCGGCGGTTCCAGTTTGCGATCGACCTGCTCGTGGGTCTTTCGGTCGTGCTGGTCGTCGCCGGCGCCGGCGTCTGGCTTTGGTGGGGCTAACTGCTTCTTCTACGGCCAGGCTCGGGCCCGGGGGTCAGGCTTGCGGCGCGTTCGTCGGGGGTATGGCTGGATCTCCCAGGAACACGCTGCCCTTGCGAGGTGGTGCGGTGGCCAAGATCTTGTCTTGGGCGGCGCGCAGGCTGATCGTGAGTTGTTCGACCTCACCGGGCCAACCGCGTTCCTCGGCTTCTGTGATGCGTTGTAGGAGGCTGGCTGCGATGGCTTCGAGTCTGTCGAGCTGGGCGGGGTCGACACGCAGGACGGGGCAGCGGATGCAGGCGTGCTCGTGTTCGCAGCTCGACCCGTAGGGCCGGGCACAGGAGCCGAGCTCGACACGGCGCAGGGCGAAGTGTTCCTCGAACTCGTCCCACTCTTCGGGGGTGGGCTCGCGGTATTCCTCGGCCGGTCGCGCTGATCGGCGGCGATCGACGAAGGTTCGGAAGGTGCGGATTAGGTCGTCTTGGAAGACGGCGGTGTAGGGCTGGGTGCTGTCGAGGTGGCGGTGCCCGAGGATCCGCGAGGCGATGTGCAGCGGCAGTCCGTCTTGGACGGCAGTGGTGGTGAAGACCCGTCGGAAGTCGTGCGGGGTCAGGTGCATGGGGTTGCCTGCGGTGTCGGTCAGGCCCATCCGGTCGGCCACCTCCCGCAGGGTGACTCGGACCATGGTTGGGCTCATCGCCGTCGGACCGGAGCCGTAGTCACGCTGGAACAGGTGCGGCAGTGGTGGCCCGGTGGTGGCTTCGTAGTTGTCGTAGCGCGCGACCAGCGGTACGGCTCCGTTGTAGCGGTTGCGCAGTCTGCTGATGATCTCGGCCAGGACGCGGGCAAGGTCGGGGGTGACCAGGAGCAGTCGTTCCTCGTTCGTCTTCGACGGGACGATCTGCAGCAGCGGGACGAGCTCGCCGGTGGTGGACAGCCGGTGAGACACCAGCGCAAGGTGGGTGAGCTCGAGGAGTTCCTCCAGGCGCACACCGCTGTGTCGCAGCGTCTCCACGACCGCCCACAGCCAGAATGCGTCCTCCTCGGTCCGGCCGACGCTGAAGCGTTCGCCGGTCTCAACGCAGACCACGTCGTAGGCCAGGTCGGGAGGTAGGCCGCGGCCGCCACGGATCCGGGTGCTGATCCGCTGATAGGTGCGACCGTTGAAGTTGAATGAGGCATCGGCAGGTGTCTGCTTGGCCAGGGCCAGCATCGCCTCGGCGTCGCGGCGGTCCTGTTCCAGCCTGGCGAGCATCCGCGGGACCAGCGGCACTCGTTCGCGGATGCGCTGGTGGATGCGGGCTTGATGGGCCAGCTTCCGCTTCTTGTTGCCGGCCACGTCGGCGCGGGTGACTGGTGAGGCCACCACCCATGGTGCGAGCGTGGCGTCATCGAGCGCCCAGTCACGTAGGTCCAGGTAGAGGCAGCGCACGGTGAGCAGCACGTCGAGGAAGTCGGCTCGCGGCCTCCTCGACCCGTCGGGGGCGACGATGACGGCCAGGCGCTCCTTCCAGGCGGTCACCGTCGTCTTGGGCAGGGCCAGGGTGTCGCTCCCGGCGAGTTCGGGGTGGTGGCGCTCCAGGTCGGCCCAGAAGTTGCCGGCCAGCATCCGCGCGAGCGACTTCAAGGTGGTGTAGTCGACGTTGGTCTTCCGTTCGGCCAGGTAGCGCACCAGCAGGTCACGCACGGGCCCGGGAGCGAGCCCGTAGCGGTCGACCAGCTCGGCGGGGGTGCGTTGCCCCACGCGCAGCGCGGCACGCAGGGAGGAGTCCTTGGGCAAGATGCCGACCCCGGCCAGCAGGGTCCAGGTCTGTCCCAGTCCGGCGGCGGGGACTCCGTGCTTCTCCCGGTAGTGGGCCCGCAGCTCGAAGAGGTCCTCGGCGCTGACGTCCTGGAGGTCTTTGCCGGTGTGGAGCATGATCCTGGCCAGTACCGTCCAGACGTCGCGCTGTTGGCGACGGCTGATCTGATGCTGCTCGGCGAACGCCTCGATCCGGGCGATTAGGGCGGGATCTTGCTGCACCAGGACCTGTTGATAGCCCTTGGTCTTCCAGGTCGCGAAGAACTCGTGGCCGGGCAGGACCACCCGCGACACGATCAGGGTGCGCATCCCTGCGACTGCGATCTGGCGCACCGTCTTCGGGTCGCGGTGGTCCTCGCCGTGGCGCTCGGGCAGCCAGCCCAGCGGGTTCGTGTCGGCACCGGCCGCAACCCATCGGTCGCGCCAACCGGCCCCGGGGAAGATGAGCAGCCAGTCGAGCACCCAATCTGCCCCTTCCAGCAGCCGATTGCTCGCGTACTCGGTCACCGGCCAGTCCGGGAGTTTGGCCACCAGCCGCAAGACCTCGTCCTTCACCGCGGTGTCGTGTGGCCCGGCGAAGACCTGGTCCGCCAGCTCGGGATGCTCGCGGTAGTACGGCCCGGCGACCTTCAGCTGCTCGCTGGTCAACACGCTCCTCAAGGCAGTACCCCGTCACCGAACAGCACCGCCAGGTCGGCGGCCCGGTAGCCGCGGTCGACAGGCTCCGGGGCTGGCTTCGGCTTGGCCAGACGGGCCAGGTGTTCGGCGACCCGCTCCACGGTGTGGCGCTCGTCCTCGACGAGATAGATCTCCGCGGTCGTTTCCAGGTGGGCATGGCCCAGGATCGTCTGGACGTCGCGCAGCGAGACGTGCTCGTCGGCGGCCATCCGCAACGCGCAGGTGTGGCGCAGGTCGTGCATGCTCCAGTTGGTGCCCAGCTTCGCGTTTGCGCGGCGCAGCACCGCCCGAAGCGCCTCGTAGCTCAACGGGATCCGGGCCAACTTGCCGTCGGCGTCACGTCGTCTGCGCAGCGTCACCCACAGCGGGTCAGCCGGGCCGACGCCGCCGATCTCGGCCAGATAGAGCCGCAGCCACACGAACGCGTCGTTGCTGCCCGGCAGCCACTGCTCGGCACGGCTGCCCTTGCGGATCACCCGGACCTGCTGGTTGCCCCAGTCCACGTCGCAGCCGCGCAGGCCGAGGACCTCCGCCGCGCGGGCGCCGTTGCTGATTGCCAACGCCAGCAGCGCACGGTCCCGGTTCGAGCCCATCGCGTCGAACAGATTTGCCCAGGCTTGGTCCGGCAGCGCCCGCGGCTGACGCCGCGGGACCTTCGGGTTGTGCCGGACCCGACCCTCGGGACGGAACCGCTCCATCGGGTTGTGATGCGCGTTCGAACGTCCCTGGCCGCGATGGTCGCGCGCCACCGGGTTCACCACCGGACCCAACCCCTGCTCGCCCCAGAACTCGTAGAACGAGGAGACCACCGCGTTGCTGTGCCGGATCGTACGTGCCGCGTAGTGGTCGTCCAGGTAGCGCTTGCCGGTCACCTGGTTCACCGTCCCGGCTGTCGCTGCTGAGACGGTCCGCTGTGACCGGCGCGGCTTAGGATGCAACTGCAGCCACAATGTCAGGTCACGCACTTCTGCTTGGGTGGCTCGGTCCCACTCCACGCCGACCGCCGCGAGCCAGCGCCACCACCGAAGCAGCCCATAGGCATAGGACCGCACGCTGCCCCGACTATTGCCCCGCGCTGCGAAGTCCCGGAGGAACTCCGCGATCGGGCGAACCGCATCGCCCGCGTCGTCGCAGACCAGCCAGGCAACACCGGAGCCACCGGAGCGAACGCAACCCAAGCGCTCAATCTGCAGTTGTTCGAGATCACGCGACAAGCCAGGACTCCCGTACGACGACCATCATGGGCGCATACATCTATCAGCCGGCCCCCGCTGGTAGTCCGGTCAACATGGCCCGAGGAATCGATCGTCCTTGTGCCCTTCCGGCCCGGGCTGCCGATGACCCGCGTCGACCTGCCCAGGACCGCCGCCGAACGCGAGGAGGTCTGGGACGCACTCAGCGGCCCGTACGGCCGACACGCCCGGCCCGGTACCCGGCTCGCCATCATCTGCATCACCGAGGACCGCCGCAGCGCCGAGCTGGCCAGCCATCACCTTTCCAACCGCCTCGAGACCGTGGGCATCACCACCCACATCCGGCTGTGGTCCGCCGGCGACCGCTGGCGTGAGTTCAACACCGGCCAGACGGGCCTGCAGACCCAGTCGACCGCCGAGAAGATCGCGGCCGCGACCGTGCTCACCGGCGCCGCCCAGCCGGCCTCCAGTCGGGCCTCCCTGGCCGCCTCACTGATCGGTGCCCGTGACCCGATCACCCAGCTGATTCCGGGAGCTCGAGCGGCGGCCGCGGCCAGCACCCCCGCCGCGGAGCGGGACTGGGCCCTGGACCGTCTCGAGCAGTTCCACACCGACGGCAACCGGCTCTCCGAGATTGACGGCGCACGGATGCTCGTCGCGTTGGAGACGATCAGCACCCGCGACGCGGTGTGGGAGGACATGACCAAGGAGAACCACACCTCCCACATGGCGATCTGGAACGACCTCACCCGCCGCGCCCCCGACGAGGTCCGCGCAGCGCCGGCCTCCATGTTCGGCTTCGCCAGCTGGCTGCACGGCGACGGCGCCAAGGCCTGGTGCGCACTCGACCAGGTGCCCGCCGACCGGCCCTACTCCATGGCCGCCATCGTCGCCTCCGCCCTGCAGAACGGCATCCACCCCCGCGAGTGGGAGCGATACCAAACCCAGATGCGCGACCTCGCCGGCGAGCTCGACGAGTCCTTCGTGCCCGAGCCGCCTGCCCACCAGCGCGACCTGCCGCCCATGCAGCCCGCACCCGACCGCCCGGCCCCGGGCCGCTGAGGAGAACACCGGGATGAACCGCGACAACGCTGACACCCCGGCGCCCAGCCCAGCGCCACCGAGCGCCAGCTGCGCTGCCTGATGGTGCCCGAGCCCGCGGCCTACGCACCCGGCAAGCGCCTCGACGTCATCCACGAACCCGACCTCGAGTTCCTGGGGGGGAGGCCAGGAATGACCACGCACGATGTCGACGCCGCGGCGGTCGACCGGCTACCCCAGAGAAGAACACGTGTTCGAAGCTGCGCCGCGGGCGGTGTTCGTGCGCTGGAGGAGTGCCGACTCCCTGGGAGCCCATGCTGCCAGGCCGCGACGCTGCCGGTCGCCATGGCCATGCCTGGAGGCACCCGGTGGGAGCCGAAGTGGGACGGTTACCGCCGCGTCCACTTATGCACCAACGGGTCCTCAGCCCTGGCCGCGTACACGTGATCGTGTGCCTGGCCCGACTGATCGCGCGGAGGGTCGCCCCAACCACGAGCCGGCCGACGCCGATCCTTCCGACGGCTAGTGACGCAGGATCGTCAGACACCATCCGCGTGGGTCGCGGGGTCCCGATGGTTAACGAAGGGGTCCTCGGACACCTGTGCACAGCGCGGGTCGCCGGCGCCCACCGGCTGCATGGTCGGCCGGGCCGTAGCCTCTAGTCCCAATGGTCAGGCAGAAACGGGTCGCTGCCGTTGACGACGTCATCGAGGTTCGGCAGCTGCTGCGGTCGGCCCTGCGCTTCGCTGGCCAGGGGCGATTCTCGGTGGTCGGGGACGCCGGCACGGCAGCCGAGGCGATCGCGCTCAGCGAACGGCTCCAGCCCTCACCGTGATCCTCGATCTGGGCCTCCCCGACCTCAGCGGACGCCAGCTGGTGGCCCGCATCCGTGAGGCTGTCTCCGACGCCAAGATCGTGGTCTTCACGGGGGCTGATCATCACGACGAGGCGTGGTTCGCGCGGCGCACGTCCGGCTATGTGATCAAGGACCAGTTGGCAGCCCTGATCGACACGTTGATCGCGATCTCTGAGCCTGCAACCGGGGAGTCGACCTCGCTCTCCCTGCCTCACGACCCGACCAGCCTGGCCGTTGCTCGCGAGCACGTTCGGGTCAAGTTGCACGCGTGGGCCCTGCCGTTGCTGGTGGACGTCGCAGTCCTGGTCGTCAGCGAGCTCGCCGCGAATGCCGTCGAGCACGCTCAGACGGGCTTCGACCTTCGACTGGAGGTGCGTAACGCTGCGCTCCGCGTCGAGGTCGTCGACCGCGGCGCTGGCAGCCCGGCGCTGAGTGTCCCGGGGGAGTTGGCGACGCGCGGCCGCGGGCTGCTGTTGGTCTCCCAGCTGGCCGCCTCGTGGGGAGTGGAGGGGGTGCCAAGAAGGTCTGGGCTGAACTCGCGGTCGACTGAGAGCCCTCCGGTGTGCGTGGCCGCCCCCGGACGCCGAACTTGAGCGCGTAAACACCTACTGTGGTCGTCGGCTCCTTGACGTAGGTGCCGGTGGGCGCGAAGACACCGGCGCTGATGATGACGCCAACTCCGAAGACCACCAGGTCGACGGCGGTCAGCCGATCAACGGCTGCAACTCTCAACCTCACGGGTGATCCCGGCCCCGGGCGCCACCGGCGCTGCCTCATGATCCTTGTCGAGGCCTGCTCACGGCCCGCGACTTCTACAATGAGGGCTAAACCCTGACACCGGAAGATGTTGGGAGCTGTCTTCGCAGTTAGGGGCCGTTCTCAGGCACTCAGTCGGTGGGCGTCGCCCACGCGTGACTAGATCTCGTTCTGACCTCCGTGTCGCCTGACCTGGCAAACGCGAGAGTTTCGGGGCTAGGGCCGGGCTGCGGCCGCCCGTGCCTCGCGGGTCTCGCACCCACAGCCGCGCGGCCGGGTCAGCGGACGTCGAGTTCGCACGCTAGCGGGCCGGCGCACTGGCGCCACATTGCGCCTGCGGCGCCGCAGCCAAGCCATCTTCGGCACGGTCCACGGACCGTGCCGAACCGGGACGCGATCGCCCACAGGGTGAGAACTACTCAAATCAACTCAAGCGCGCGGCGGGCACACGCGGCGCCTTGATCTTCGAGTGATTGGCTCAGCGTGCTTAACCCCAGCGCGCCAGATGTGGTGCTGCCGTCCCATCCGGCGACTTCTACGTCATCAGCGATCGTGAGGTTGTGCGCTGAGACGTTGTCGGTTTCGATCGCCGGCGGACCCGCGCCGAGTGGCCTGTTATGCACGACCATGGGCCGGTGGGTCGACCGGACTACTCTGAGGGCGGCGTCGTCGTCGGAAGCTGGGAAGACGACGAATGCGTCAACGGCGGCTTGCTTGATCCGGTCGAGGTTCGCAGAGGAGCCGGCCGTGGGTAGGAGCATCATCGCGTAGCCGTGTTCGACGCAGACAGAAGCTATCCCGCTCAGCAGTGAGAGTCCTTCGGGGTCGTCGAACGCGTTCAGGAGATGTTCGCCGAGCACAACGCCCAGCGCGCCGGTTGAGCCCCGCCGCAGGGCGCGCGCACTCGGGTTAGGCCCGGCGTAGCCCAGCGCTTCTGCTGCTGCTAGGACTCTGCGGCGGGAGTTGTCGGAGACCCGGGCGGGCTGGTTGTACGAGTATGAGGCTGTCATCACCGATACGCCGGCTGCCTTGGCGACCTCGGCGAGCGTGACTCGCCTCGTCTTCCCCGGGGGTTCGGTCGAAGGACCGGGTGTCATGGCTACTCGCCCTCGTAGCCCCGGGGCCCAACGATGTGGCCGTGGGCGGCGAAGCCGCGCAACCACACTGGCCGGGAGGTCCGGTCGCGGTCGCGACTGGCCGGCACATGGCCGGCAACGGCAACCGAGGGCGTTGCTGAAGCCAGTTCCCACGACACTCGGAGAGCCGCTTCCGGGGCGCCCGTGCTCGACCGTGAGGTGACCATCGTGGTCTTTCAGGGGGGCTTCGGGGGCAACGGGTGCGATCCGGTCCGTGTGGCGCCGCCGGGTGCCGCGACGGATTGCCGTCGCACGATGGGGCAGTGCAGCCGGTGTGGCTCGAGTGAACGAGCCACTGGCTGTGCGTTGATGAGGCGCACGAGCGTCTCTACGCCCCAGGCGCCCATCTCGTAGTGCGGCAGGGCCATGGTCGTGAGGCCGGGGTATAGCCCGTCGGCGAGGATCTGCTGGTTGTCGACGCCAACGACTGAGAGATCGCGCGGGATGGCGATGCCGAGTTCGTACGCGGCGCGGTAGACGCCCATGGCCATGCGGTCGTTGTAGGCAAAGATCGCGGTAGGGCGCTCGCCTAGGGTTAGGAGTCGCAGGGCGGTGCGGTAGCCGCCAAGAGTCTCTGAGGCGTCGGCAGCGACCAGACGATCGTCGAATGCGATGCCGGCGTGCTCGAGTGCTTTCCGATAGCCGTTGAGCCGCCCGGTGGTGGCTGGAACGTCGTCGATGTTCGTGACGAACCCGATCCGCCGGTGGCCATGGTCGAGCAGCTCGCGGGTGGCCTCATAGCCTGCGTGGAACTCATCTGGAACAACCGCGGGAACAGCAGCCCCGGTGGTGAAGCAGTCAACGAGCACGAGTGGGAAGCGCTCCAGCTCAACTGGTAGTTCGACATGGTGGTGGTACATCGTGGCGTATAACACGCCGTCGACCCGGTGCTCTTGGAGGGCGAGGATCTCGCGCTGCTCCAGCTGTGCGTCGGCACCGGTGCTGTAGAGCATGAGAACCCACCCGAGGGCGGCTGCCGTCTCTTGGGCGCCGAGGATGATCTGGCCGGCGTATGGCGTAGTAGCGATCTGGTCGCTGAGCAGCCCGAGCGTCTGCGAACGTTGGCGGCGCAGGCCGCTGGCGAGCTTGTTGGGGGAGTACCCGAGCTCGGCCGCGGCCGCGTGAACGCGGTCGCGCGTCTCGGCCTTGCCGCGGGCGGTCTCCACTTCGGTCAGGGCATGCGGGACGGTGGTGACCGGCCCTCCGGCGACATGGGCGACGTCGCGGATTGTGGGCTTAGCGGCGCTCACTCGACGGCCTCTCCTGGGTGGAGATGCACCCACGGGATGCATCTGGATGACAAAACGCTTTGGCAGCGTATCCCGCTATGCAGACAGCGGCAACCCTGCCGCAACGAATCGGTAACGAGGTGTTGACAGTCACAGGCAGACAGGTGTTACCTGTCGGATGACAAAAGCATTCGGCATCTGCCATGCGGGTCCTTGGCCGTTCCGTACGGAACGGAGCACTTCACAAGCCCGCTCCGGTAGCGGCCTGATCAAGGGAGTGGACAGTGAAGAGGATTCACAGGTTGAGGGCCGGTGGAGCGGTAACGCTCGTGGCGGTCGCCTCTCTGCTTCTCGGGGCGTGTGGCGGGGACAGCGGCGGTACCGGCGACACGGGGACGAAGGGCACCTATAACGCCCCGGCCTCCGACATCAAGGCCGATCTGACGATCTCGAACTGGGGCAACCCGGGCGATGAGAAGGTCTACGACGCTGCGATCGCGCGATTCAACGAGAAGTACCCCAATGTCAAGGTTGAGAACAAGTTCAGCCAGGTCGTGAACTGGGGTGACTACATCAACAAGATTCAGGCCTCGATCGCCGCGGGCGACGCGCCCGACATCATCAACATCGCCACCGAAGGTGTGGAGTACGGTCTGGACCGCGAGCTGTTCCAGTCCTTGTCGAACTACATCGATCAGGACGACTCGGTGGAGGCGCTCATCGATGATGTCAGCCCAGCGCTGTTGGAGGGCTTCAGCAAGGGCGACGACACGTATCTGCTGCCCAACAACTGGAACACGATGCTGGTGTACTACAACCCCCAGCTGTTCGAGAAGGCCGGCATCGAACGGCCAAGCGACGACTGGACCTGGGACGACTTCCGCGAGATCGCTAACAAGCTGACCTCGGGCAGCGGCGACAGCAAGGTGTACGGCTTCAGCATCCCGACCTACACGTTCTCCTACCTGCCGTGGATCTACAGCAACGGTGGTTCGACAGCGTCGGATGATCTGAGTGAGCCGACCCTTGACAGCGATGCGACAGTCGCGGCTATGCAGTTCCTGGCCGACCTCGTGTTCAAGGACGGCGTGGCGCCGAACCCGACCGGAGGCGATCCGACATCGCTGTTCCAGGCTGGCAAGGTGGCCATGACCGCAGCCCCCGCCAACCTCTCCGCCACTCTCTCGGCTGACCCGAACTTCAAGTATGACGTGCTCCCGATGCCGTCGAACGTCTCGAACACCACGGTGTTCGGCGCCGCCGGGTTCGCCATGTACTCCGGTTCGAAGGACAAGGACCTCGCCTGGGAGCTGCTCAAGGAGCTCGCGAGCCAGAAGACGCAGGAAGCCTGGGCGGCCTCGGGAACCTCGGTGCCCACCACGGTGACCGCCCAGCAGTCCGAGGCGTTCACGAAGGGCAAGCCGCACCCCGAGCTCTTCTACAACCAGATCGAACACGCCAAGCCGGTCGCTGCACCGTCGTTCTTCGCCTCTCTGGACAGCGCGTTCCAGAACGCCCTCACCTCGATCTACG
>CALMKG010000384.1 GCA_937867175.1 uncultured Propionibacterium sp.
CTGGCCTGTTCCGCCTTGACCGCGTGCGCCGCCATGGCGTCCACCTCACCCCGGCGATAGGCGATGACGCTCTGCTGCAACTCCAGCGCCAGCATCGCCGCGTCCCGGCGAACTTGGGGCAGTGCGGGCAATTCCTGCTCGGCCCATTTCAGCTGCGCGGACGCCCCCACCAGGTCGGAACGGCAGAAGTCGCCGTAGGCGAGGACAATCCGGAGCTCCGGCCGCCTGATGGCGGCCGGCGCCGGGATCTGGGCCAGTTGCGCTTCGAGAGCGCCGCGATCGGCGGAGAACGCCAGCGGGGTGGCCGAGCGCAGCGCCAGTTCCCCGACGAAATCCCAATCTCGTGACTCGACGGCGAATCTGAGCGCCTCCAAGCCCTCGCCTTGCTCTTCGAACCAGACGGCAGCACGCTTCCACAGCGAGCGAGCTAACTCCGGGTTCGTATTGAGCAGGCGTCCGCGCAGGGCCTGCTTGACGAGTTGGTGCAGGCGGTACCAGCCGGCGCCGGCGAGCATGAAGTGGTTGCCCGCGGCTAGTTCGTGCAGGATCCGCCAAGCATCCGGGTTTGCGGTCAGGGCGACAGCGAGCGGGGCGCTGATCTGGTCGACCATGCTGGTCGCCAGCATCAGGGTGCGCTGTTCGTCGTCCAAGCTGTCGATCTCATCCAGCACGTATTCGCCGATCCACGCGTTGCTGCCGTCGAAGGCCACGGCAGCCGCGACCGGATCGGCCGACCCGGCCAGACTCAGCGCAGCCAGGCTGAGACCGGAGGGCCAGCCATCGGTGATGTTGGTCAAGTGGTCCACGGCGGCGTCGGGCAGTTGGAGCGCCCGCGCTGCGAACAAGTCACCGGCCTCCTGCCTGTTGAAGGCGAGGTCGGCCGCGCGCACGTCACCCAGTGCGCCGGCGACCCGCAACCGGTGCAGCGGCAGGGTTGGATCGTGCCTGGAAATCAGGATCAGGTGCAGTCCGGCTGGTGGGTGACGCACCACCTCTTCCAGCAGGCGCAGCGCATCGCCCCCCTCAACCAGGTGGACGTCGTCCAGCACCAGCACGACGTCGAGCCGTCCAAGCGCGGCCAGGAACGTCATCGCCGGCTCCGGGTCACAGACGGCCTGCGATTCTGACCAGCCGAACGGCTCCCCGGCCAGCACTTCGGCGGCGGCTTCCCGCAATCCCGCCCAAAGCCGATGCGCGTCGGCCTCCAGCGGGGTGAGCGAAACCCAGATCACCGGTCCCGGCGGGCGACCCTGACGAACCCAGTCGGCCACGGCCAGCGTCTTTCCGGCACCCGGTCCGCCGGTCACCATGGTGACCGGGTGCTGGCTCGCTTGGTTCAGCAAGCGCAGCACGCGAGGACGCGAAACCGCGGGCACGGTGGGCACCGGCACCGCCAACCTGGTCTGGTTCGCAGGCGCGCTACCCCTCCGCGGGGTGACCTGGTCCGGGGCGGTCATGATGGTCCTTCAACGCGGCGGTCGAACTGGTGAGCGGCCTAGTCGGGCAGGAACTTCTGAGGGGGATCCGTTTGCTCAAAGGCTAGGTCCTCGGGCGGGGTGCTCAGCGTCAGGTGCAGGATCCCTGCTGTTAGGGTTCTGTATGTGCAGGATCCGCTCATTGACGAACTCGACTTGAGGCTGATCCACGCGCTCCAGACACGCGCCCGTATCCCCTGGACGACACTGGCGGGAATCCTCAGGGTGGACGCCGCCACCTTGATGCGGCGCTGGCGCCGGCTGGTGGACCACGGCTACGTCTACGTCACCGCGCTGATCCCCCTGCAGGCCAGCAAGCTTGCCCTCGCCTTCGTAGAGATCGCCTGCCAACCGGTCCACGCGGTGGCCTTGGCCGAGGAACTGGCCAAAGACCACGGGG
This sequence comes from uncultured Propionibacterium sp., assembly GCA_937867175.1. Lineage (GTDB taxonomy): Bacteria > Actinomycetota > Actinomycetes > Propionibacteriales > Propionibacteriaceae > Brooklawnia. Next base: position 1,876 of record CALMKG010000384.1, read on the forward strand.
TCGTCTCGATCGACCTGACTGCCAGCGGCCGGACCATGTTGGTGACCCTGATCGGACACGACCTGGACGCGATCAGCAACTGGACGATGACGCTCGGCCTCGACCCCCGGGTCGTTGCACTGCAGACCCATCATGTGTCGGAGCTGGTGACCGACGCCAGCCTGTGGCGTCCCAAGGCCTTGTCACAGACCGAGGAGTTGGCCGTCCGGGCGTGGCCTCCGCGCAACACCGCCACGACAAACCTGGCCCTGCCGGAACTGGTGACCCTGCTCGAACTGCTCTCACAGGACATCCGCGCGCCCATCGCCGCTCTGGCAGAAGGTTCCGGGCTGTCGCGGCGCCGGGTCAGCGAATCCCTGAATGCGATGACTGCGTCCGGCGAACTGGTCGTCCGCATCGATGTGGCGCGACGCCTGACCCCCTTCCCGGTCTTCGCCTACTACTTCCTCAAGGGTCAACCCAGCACGCTCGGCCAGGTGGCGACCCAACTCAGCCG
>CALMKG010000385.1 GCA_937867175.1 uncultured Propionibacterium sp.
GTCCACGCCCCAACCCTCGTCCGCCGCCCGACCATTGGCCCATCATGACACTCCGACTGGCCCGGGCCAGATCATCGCTCGCGGTCCTTGCGCGTGGCGGAGGGCGTCGAAGGGTGCGCAGTCGCCACGCCGGTCGCGTGGATCAGCCCGTCGATGCCGGCCATGGCCGTTGGTAGGTCTGGCACGTGTCGGACGCGAGCGAGCAGTGCTTCGATGCTGGGTGGTGACCCGGTTCTCCGTGAAGTAGATTGCATAATGCAAGTGTTGCACTGTGCAATCGTGTGGGCAAGGGGCTCTTCGAATAAGCCTCGCACCGTGCAATACTTGCAATACGCAAGGACGTGTCTGCCGGGGCTCGGCCCGAGCCGCGGTGGCCGGGTGGTCATGAGGAGGAGTCATGGACGGCAAGCCGCGGGACGAACCGATGGACGATCAGCGCTATTTGGTGTCGGCGACCAGCGACGATGACGACGTCCAGATCGTCGTCGCGATAACCCCCGAAGTGCGGAAGTGGGGCCATCGCCGAGGCTACGACGAGCAGTCGGTCGTGGAGGCCGCCATCGCCTACCTCATCGCCAGGCAGCGCGTGGACGAACTGCCGGCCAAGCTGTTCCTTGAGGACGTCGACGCCGCCTATGACGACTTCCGGTCGACCATCGTGGCCTGGCTTGACGAGAAGGAGGACGGCGTCCCGGCTGTTCGGTGAGGGCTGGTGCTCTCAGGGCTCGAGCGCTCCCGCGGCATGGTCGGCGGCGCTGCCGTGCAGGGCTTGGTGCAGCCGGCCCAGGCCGCTGGTCAGGTCGGCTCGAAGGGTCGGGTCCAAGGCCAGGACCGCCTTGCCGAAGACCTCCGCCCGGTAGCCGAGCACCGCGTCGACGATCCGCTCGCCTTCGGACGTGAGGGTCAGCACCACCATCCGTCGGTTGTCGGCCGGCTGATCTCGCGTCAGGTATCCGGCATCGCACAGGCGGTCGGCCTGCCTGGTTACCGACGAAGGTGATACCCCTAGTGATTCAGCCAGAACCACCGACGCGGCCCCGGGGTTCTCGTGGACGGCGATCAGCAGCCTCATGTGCTGCAGCCTGATCCCGCTGACGCGGTCCAGACTCTGCAGCGCCACCGCCAAGAGGTCTCGAGTCGCGACCTGCAGGGCCTCGATCAGGGCCCGATCAGCGTCACCGTTCACTTGCATAGCGCAATCATTGCATGCTGCCGGCGCGGCAGGACGAGCGGCCGCGTCCCAGCTACCAAGATGCCGTGCGGCGCCCGTCGGTCGGGGGACAGGGCAGGCGCCGCACGCAAGCACACCAACAGGTCAGGGCGTCAGATCAGGTGTCGTCGCCGGCCGCCTCGCCGCAAGGCGGCCGGTCGTGCGGCGCCTGGCGCTTGAGGTCGAAGTTGTGCAGTGGCTCGGGCCCGGCAATCACTCGCCTGGTGACCTGCAGGAAGCCGTCCTCGTTGGGGTCGACACGCCAGCGAACCAGGGCAATGGTGCTGTTGACGATCTCCAGCGCGGTGATGTGGGAGGGGTACAGACAACTCCCCGAGTTGAAGTAGGGCATTTCGTTGTGCTTGGGGAACTTCTCGCGATGCGTGTGGCCGCAGATCAGGGCGATGCAGTTCTCCTGGATCCACTTCACGTAGTTGCGCTCCACCTTGTGGCGTTTGTACGCATTGCGTGTCGGGCTGGAGGGGCTGTGGGCGCCGAACGCGTGCAGGTATCTCCAGAAGTAGCGAAGCGACAACCTGCTCATTTGCCAAGCCTGATCGTTGGTGAAATCGCCTTGGTGACCGTGGACGATCAGTATCTCTTGACCAGTGACCCGATGCTTGAGCACCACGGCCTCGATCGCCTCGAGCCCGGTCAGGAACGGCTCGACCTCATTGGTGTCCGGATCGGCTGCCGTCCACAGGTTGGCCCGCACGTAGCCGGGGTCCTGCAAGTGGATGTCGTGATTGCCGTACATCCTGATCAGCCGGCCGTCGTGGTGGAAGGGACGAATCAGGTCCCAGACGGCCCGGTTCGCCTTGATGATGTGCTTGTACTTGTGCTCCCACAACTCGTCGCCGTCGCCGGCTTCGATGTAGGTGAACCCCTCCTTCCAGTAGTGCTCCAGCGCGGCGAGATACACGTTCTTGTTCTTGAGGAACTCGTCTGAGACCGAGCCATCGCCACGATGGCAGTCACTCATGATGACGTACCGGGAGTCATCGTCGAATTCCTCGATGCGGGCGCTCTCGTAGGCGCTCGTTAGACGCTGCATGGTTTTCATCTGACCACCGCCTTTGCTGACCTCTTCGATGTTATCTCGTTGTGCGTCTTCGCGTCCCGGGACGAGGGATCATGAAGGACGTGACCCGCGAGTTTGCGCGGGCCGTGTCGGCCGCACGAGATGCGATCGCCGCGCGAAGCGGCCGAGCGCAGCGTCGGCACTCCGGACGCCGGAGCCGTGTCGCTGTCGATGATCATCGTGGTGCTCACCGACCACCTCACCAAGACCCGGTAGGAGTCGGCTCGACAGCCTCACGCGGGCGAACATCGCGCGTCAAGCGTAGGACGTGGCTCGACAGCCGATGCCCACGCGCGAGTGTTCACCGCCGACGCGCGCCACCCCCGGGATGCCGCTGGCAGGCTCCGGCTCTCTCGCGGCGCTGGGATCCTTTCGAAACAGCACTGACCACCCAGTGGCCTGCGACACCAGGCGACGGTCTGCGAACGTCATCGACCCCGGGCGTCCGGCCACGATGATGGAGCCTTGGGTTGGCGTTGGCAGCCAAGAGACTGGGAGCGAGCTGTGTCGGCACTTTTGCTCAAGATTGCGAGATGCTCGGCTGCCCTGTTGGGGGCGGCCGGGCTTGTCGGCCTGTATCTGGAGTTCTACACCGAGCTTGGTCTGCGCGGCTTCGTGCAATTCGCCAGCTACTTCACCAACCTCTCCAACGCTGGATTCGTCCTTGTCGCGCTGGGCTTGGCGGTACTGCCGGGCTGCGTGACGTCCTCGACCTGGTTCGTGGTCGCCCGCGGTACCGTCGCCATCTCGATGGTCTTGACCGGCTTGGGGTACGCGGCGCTGCTCCGCGACACTGCGGGCCTGTTCGCCAATCCCTGGATCAACCACGTCCTCCACGCGATAATGCCGCTGATCGCGCTCATTGACTGGCTGGCCTTCCCGCCGGACGCGCCGCAGCTGCGGTTCGCCAGCTCGGTTTGGCGGTGGCTGCTCTATCCGACGGTGTGGGTCGCCTACACCTTCTTGCACGGTTGGGCCACGGGTTGGTACCCGTACCCGTTCATCGACCCGAACACGTCGGGCGGCCGGGACGTCGTAGCCGTGCTTGCGGCCATGACCGCGCTGCTGGTGGTCTTGGTCTTCCTGCTCGTGCAGTACCAGCGATGGCGGGTGGCGCACGCGCGCGACCGCGCTGATCTGGCGAACCGGTAGTGGACGCGCACAGCCGGCGGCCATCATGGATTCAGACGAAGGGAGCGACGATGATCCCAACGACCATGCGTGCGTGGCGGGTGCACCGACCCGGCCCCATGGCCGACAACCCGCTCGAGTTGGCGGAGGTGCCCGTACCCGCACCCGGCCCCGGTGAAGTGCTGGTGCAGGTCTCCACCTGCGGAGTCTGCCGCACCGGCCTGCACGTCAGCGAGGGTGACCTGCCGCAGCGCCGTCCGCACGTCACCCCCGGGCACGAGGTGGTCGGCCGGGTGGTGGCGAACGGCGAACCGGCGCCCACCGGGCCGGCGACCCGCTTCCAGCTCGGCGACCGGATCGGGGTGGCCTGGCTGGGCGGCACCTGCGGCAGCTGTCGCTACTGCCGTTCCGGACGCGAGAACCTGTGCCGGGCGTCCCGCTACACCGGCTGGGACAACGATGGTGGCTACGCCGAATACTTGCTGGTCAACCAGGGGTACGCCTACCGCGTGCCGGAGCAGTTCGACGACGTGACCGCCGCACCGCTGCTGTGCGCGGGCATCATCGGTTACCGCGCCTTGCGGCGCGCCGCAGTGCCGCCGGGTGGACGGCTCGGCCTGTACGGATTCGGCGGTTCGGCGCACCTGACCGCGCAGCTGGCGATCGCCCAGGGCATGGAGGTGCATGTTCTGACCCGCGGGGCCAACGCCCAGCGGCTGGCGCTGGAGCTGGGTGCCGCCTCGGCCGCGGACGCCAGAGATTCACCGCCGGTGCCCCTGGATTCGGCGATCCTGTTCGCCCCGGTCGGCGACATCGTCCCGTACGCGCTTGCTGCCCTGGCGCCCGGCGGGACGCTGGCGGTGGCGGGCATCCACCTGTCCGACGTCGAGCACCTGAACTACCAGCAGCACCTCTTCCACGAGAAGACGCTGACGTCGGTGGAATCCAACACCCGCCGCGACGGCGAGGAGTTCCTGGCATTGGCGGCCCGACTGGGCGTCCGGGCGCACACCACCGAGTATCCGTTCCTGGCCGCACCGTCGGCGCTGGAGTACCTCGCACGCGGCGACGTGGAGGGTGCGGGGGTGCTGCGGATCGGTTGACCCGGCCCGACGTCCACCCCCCTCGTGTGGCACCCGCCCCGTCCCTAGATGCCGAGGATCGCCTTAGCGATGAGGAAGTAGACGATCAGGCCTGTGGCGTCCACGAACGTGGAGATGAACGGGTTGGAGAAGACCGCGGGGTCTGCGTGCACGGCTTTGGCGAGCAGCGGCATGGTGCCGCCGACCGTGGCGGCCAGGGTACACACGATGAGCAACGTCAGCCCGATCACCCAGCCGATGGCCGGACCGTACAGCAGCCCGATGAGGGTGAACCCGAGCCCACCGAGCACGAGGCCGAGGGTGACGCCGGTGGTGGCCTCGCGTGCCATGACCCTCAGCACATCGCCGAGGCGTACCTCGCCGAGGGCCAGCGCACGGGTGACGGTGGTGGCCGCCTGATTGCCTGTGTTGCCTCCGGTGCCGATCACGAGGGGGATGAACACACTCAGCACCACCAGTTGTGACAGCGTCTCCTCGAACAGCTCCAGCACGTGCACGGTCAGCGACGCCCCAATGGCCAGCACCAGCAGCCACACGATGCGCGACCGTACGATGCGCAGGATCGGTGTTGACAGGTAGTTGCGGTGCAGCGGCTCGGTGCCGCCTTGGCGGGCTTGGTCCTCGGATTCGGCGCGCTCCAGGATGTCGAGTGCGTCGTCGACTGTCAGGATCCCCAGGATCCGATCTTCCGAATCGACCACCGGCAACGCGAGGCGGCGGCGATCCGCCACCCGTCGGGCCGCCACCTCAGCCGGTTCGGTGGCCAGCGCCCGATCCGCCTTCTGGGCCAACTCGGCCATCAAAGTGTCGGGCTCCGCCGCCAGCAGGTCGCGGAGACTGATCACCCCGATCAGGCGCCGGGTGCCGTCGCTGACCGCGATTGTGTAGACCGTCTCGCTGTCGTACAGCCGGCCCAGCACGCGACGCAGGGCGGTGGCGGCGTCCATATCTTGCGGCACGACCGCCACTTCTGGGCTCATCTCGCGTCCGGTTGATCCCTTCGGGTAGCCGAGCACCGTCGCCGTCAGGCCCCGCTCGGCGGGTGAGAGCCCGCGCATCAGGCGGGACGCCACCACGGCCGGCAACTCATCGAGCAAGTCGACGCGGTCGTCGGGGTCCATCTGGGCAAAGACGGATGCCGTCTCGTCGTCCCGCAGCCGCGTCACCAGCTCGGCCTGGCTTGCGGCGTCCAGACGGTCGAAGACCGTCACTGCCTCGTCCTTCGGCAGGAGCCGGAACGCGATCGCGCGATCACCTGCCGGCAGGCGGTCGAGGTGGTCGATGACATCCCCGGCGTCCGCCTCCGCGAGGAGGCGCTGCGCGGCGGGGAGGTCGTTGGCCGCGAGCGCCTGGGCGAACGCCTGCTCGTCGAAGGCCGCGGCGGTCATCGGCGCCCGCCGGGAGGCCGCGTGTGGCATGCCCGCAAGAGCCGGGCCAGCACAGCGCAGGTCGGGAAACCCCGGTCCGGTTCGGTGATGGTCATGAACTGAGGCTAGCCACTACCGGCACTCAGCTCAGCTGAACGGCTCGCCGCTTGGGTGAAAGCGCGCTGCGCACGGCGGCGATCAGTGATGCGGTCCAGGTGCCAGTCCACAGCAGCAAGCCTTGCATCGTTGAACCCACATACATCAATATCGAGAGGTGTCAATGACAGCCCTTGGGGCTGAGGCTTGGCGCGGTCGCCGGGTTCATCTCATCACCGACCGCCTCCAAACCAGGGCCCGGCGGCTGTTGCGCGAGCTGGGCATCGAACCAGAGGGGGAACTCCCATGACCGGTAAGACCACCGCGTCCCGTCTCGTCATCATCGGCGCGGTGGCCGCCGGCACCTCGGTCGGCGCCAAGGCCCGCCGTAACGACGAGGACCTTGAGATCGTGGTCTATGACCGCGACCAGGACATTTCGTACTCGGGTTGCGGGATTCCGTATTACGTCGGCGGCGAGGTCGATGACGCCGACGAGTTGCACCCGCGTGACCCGGCGTGGTTCGCCGAGCGTTACGACATCGACATCCTGACCCGCCACGAGGTCACCTCGATCGATCATGACGCCCATACCGTGCAGGTCGTCGACCTGGCCACCGGCACCGAGTTCACCGACCGTTACGACACGCTGGTGCTGGCCACCGGTGCCCGCAGTGTCGTCCCGCCGCTGCCCGGGGTTGATGCTCCCGGAGTGTTCGGCGTCCGCAATGTCGGCGACGCGATCGCGATCCGTGCCTGGATCCGTGGCCGGCAGGCGACGACTGCGGTCGTGGTGGGGTCCGGGTTCATCGGGTTGGAGATGGCCGAGCAACTGGTCGCGGCCGGCCTGCAGGTCACCCTGGTCGAGAAGGCGCCGCAGGTGATGCCGGCGCTGGACGCCGACATGGCATTCCGGGTTGCCGAGGAACTCGGCAAGCACGGGGTCGACGTCCGACCAGGAGTCGGCGTGACGGCGATCCACGCGTCCGACCGGGTCACCGGCGTCCAACTGGACCACGACGAGGTGCTACCCGCCGACGTGGTGATCTTGGCGGTGGGCGTCCGGCCGGAAACCACTCTGGCCAGGCAGATCGGTGTCGAACTCGGGACCACCGGTGCGATCAGGGTCGACCAGACCATGCGCACCAACCTGCCCGGTGTTTACGCGGTCGGGGACGTCGCCGAAAGCTACTGCCTGATCACCGGCAAGCCGCTGTGGCGTCCACTTGGGTCAACCGCCAACAAGATGGGACGCATCGCCGGTGACGCCATCACCGGCGGCGGCCTCAGCCACCGCGGCATTGTGGGCACCGGCATCCTGCGCGTCTTCGACCTCGGGGTCGCCCACACCGGCCTGACCGCGCGCGAGGCCCGCGCCGAAGGCTTCGAGGTCGAGGTGCACCACAACATCAAACCCGCCCACGCCACCTACGTCGGTGGCCGGGAACTGGTCATCAAGGCCGTCGCAGACCGTGACACCGGACGCCTGCTCGGCGCGCAGGTGATCGGTCCACAAGGTGTTGACAAGCGCATCGACGTGCTGGCGACCGCGATCAGCTTCGGCGCCCAGGTAGGGGACCTGTTCCACCTCGACCTCGCCTACTCCCCACCGTTCGCCACCACCAAGGACCCGGTCCACTACACCGGCATGGCTCTCGACAACGCCATCACCGGACGCGCATCACTGATCACCCCCGCCGAACTGGACGCCCGCCTGGCGTCCGGTGAGCCGTTGCAGGTCGTGGACGTCCGCTCGGCCAGCGACTTCACAACGACCCACGTGCCGGGCGCGGTGAACATACCGCTGGCCGAGCTACGCGACCGGCTCGGTGAACTCGACCCGGACGTGCCCACGGTCACCTACTGCAACAAGGGCGTCTCCGGCAACGCCGGCCAGAACATCTTGCTCCGGCATGGCTTCAAGACCGTCCTCAACATCTCGGGCGGCAACTCCAACTACCAAACCCACCTGCGTCAGACCCAATGACCCTCCCAAGTCACCCGTCGTGGCGACTTCGCAGCGCTGGAGTCAGTGCGTCGGTGAGGGCGTCGAACCGGTAGTTGGTCGACCCCTTCCCTCCGTGGACGAGGCTCAGGTGGCCGCCGCTCGGCGCGCCGGGTGGTCGTTTCTCGCGAGGGCGGTGAGGGGGAGGAAGATGAGCAACGCGGCCACGGTGGCGACGACCAGGGGCGCGAGGGTGCCCAAAGGCGAACTGACTGCCGCAGCCGCGATGGCCGTGCCGACAGCCGTGCCCACGTTGAACACCGAAGTGGGCAGCGATGCGGCCAACGCAGGGGCGTCACCCCCGAAGCGAACCGCGAGCGACACCAGCACGGGGTTCGACGAGAGGCCGACCAGACCGAGCAACGCGAACAGCGCCAGGGTGGGCACGACGTGGGTGGAGAACAGCAGGAGTCCGATGACTGCCACCGCCGTCAGCGTGACCGTCGTGTAGAGCGTGCGGTAGGGGTGCCGGTCACCGTGGCGTCCGCCGATCTGGTTGCCGATGAAGGCGCTGGCGCCGAACGACATGAGAACGAGTGGTACCACCTCTTCGGGGAGGCCGGTTCGCTGTGTCAGCACAAGGGCGATGTAGCTGTAGACCGTGATGACGCAGGCGGTGACCAGCATGCACGTCGCCAGCGTCAGCCACAGGCGTCCGCGCCGCAGCGCTGCGAATTGCGCGCGGATCGAAGAAGTCGCGTGGCCCCCCCGGTTGGGAGGGCACGAGCCGGGCGAGCATGCCGGCGGCCCCGACGCCAAGGCCGGCGATGACCCAGAACGGGATGCGCCAACCGACGGATTGGCCCGCGAAGGCGCCGAGCGGCACGCCGACGACAATGGCAGCCATGCTGCCGCCGAGAACGAGGCCGAGCGCCCGGGAGGCGAAGCGCCCGGCGGCAGCCGCCGCCGTCAGGGATGCAACCCCCCAGTACGCCCCAGTGGCCAAGGCGGTCAGGAAACGGGCAGCGAGCAGGAGGCCGAAGCTGGGAGCCAGCGCCGCGAGCACGTGCCCAGCGGCGAATCCGAGCATGGCCATGACAAGAATCGCCCGTCGTGGCAACCGTGCGGACAGCAGGGCCATGCTTGGGGCGCCGATGACGATGCCGGTGGCAAAAGCGGTGATCGCCAGACCCATCTCGGCCACGGAGACACCGTAGTCGGCGGCGATCAGCGGCAGGAGGCCCGCCATCACGAATTCGCTGGTGCCTGCCAGGAATGCGCCAACCATGAGCACGTAAATGACCAAGGGCATGCCGGTGGTGGGGATAGCGCGTTCTTGGGCGTCACTGCGCTGGTTTTTCGTCACGGGTGGTGCCCCACTCCTGCTAAAAGCTCTGTCCGCCCTCGAGTCCGAGGATGTCCGTCAACCTCGGCCAGAAGGTGCCGTGAGCGTAGTACTCGGTAGCGACGCTTACCGTCGACATCACCTGAACGGCTGGCCAATGCCGCAACACCCAGTTGCGGTGTTGCGAATGTGTCTCGCTGTACTTGTGACCCAAGATCTTGAGCACCTGTTCGGCGTGGTCGGCCTCCGCTAGGTCTTCAGCGACCAACGACACTCGAGCGAGCCGCTCCTCCCATGAGGCCTGGCGCAGTCTGAGCAACTCCGCCGGAGTTACGACTCGCTTCTCCTGCTTCTCTGCAAGATCCTCCGTCAACTCGCCCCCTGATGATTTCCGCGCCACGCTGCGCCGATCCCTCGTGAGGATGCTAACCCGTGCATCCCCCGAAGACAGGTCCCTGACGTCCTGACATGGAGCGATAGTTCATGAAGGGTCTGGCTGGTCCTTGACGGTGTAGGTGATCGTCAGGTCGGTGCCGGGGTAGGTCGTTTCGGTGGCGGTCAGTTCCTTGCACAGCGCGTTCAGGGCTCGGTTGCGGCGGGGAGCGGTCGCCGGGTCGAGGTTAACGTGGAGCTGTCCGTCGGTGATGTAGATGTCGCCGGGCAGGGTGAATGCCTCACGTAGCAGGGCGCGGGCTTCGTGCTCGGCGCGGGCGTAGTGCGGTGCGATCATCCGGGCGAGGGTGGTCTCGGCGTTGTACGCGGACATGCGGATCGCGTGGGTGAGGAGCTTGGTCTCCTCGTCCAGCAGCCGGGCGCCCGGTCTGACCTGCCCCAGGGGCACGTGGCTGGGCGTCGCGCGAGATGCGGCGACGGCGTCGGCCAGCTGGTCGGTGGCGGCGGAAACGCCCTGTGAGGGCTTCGGGTTCACCAGGGCGGTGCCGTGGTGTCCGGGACGACCCGCTTCGGTGACAGCGTCGTTGATGGCGTCGGCGAGGTCGGCGTTCGCGGACGCCAGGTGGGTGCGGGCGCGGGCGACGGTGTTGCGGGCGGTCTTCTTGGCCGGGTTGGGGACCATGCGGGCCGGGTCGTCGGGCTGGTCGGTATAGGCGTCCAGCGCGTCGAGGGCGAAATGGGTTCTGGCGTATTTGAAGTAGCCTTCTTGGCGCCACCGCCCGGCCATCCGCCACACCACGGCACTGGCGGCCAGGCGGGTGTTCGAGGTCAGGATCGGGATCTGGACCCCGTCGTCGGTCTGCTTGGTGACCTGCCGCATCCGTAGCGTGCCACCGCCGTCCAGGGGCAGGTCGAGGCTCTGGTCGGCGAGCCGGTACCGGTATCTCTTCCCGTCGGGGCCAGTCCAGGTGATCGTGCGGAACGCGTTCTCGGGCAGCTGGTCATACGGTGCTTTCCGGTAGGTCAGCACGTGCAACCCCGCGTCGATCAGGGCCTGGAAGCAGACCGGTGACCAGCCGCCCCGGTCGAAGATGACTGTCGCTGTACGGCGCGGGCCGAGGAAGGAGCGCAGGTCCGGGATCGCGTCGACCAGCTCCCCGGCCAGGGACGCCCCGGGTTTGCCGCCGATCACCAGGATCGGGTCGCCGTCCGCGTCGGCGACCCAGGTCTCGCTGGTGGCGTGGGTGGCCAGGTGCAGCCGGCCCACGTGCATCTTGGGCAGATCCTTCTTCCCGGTGTACACGCGGGTGTGCCCGTCAATGTGTAAGAACCCCAACGCGTCCGGCCTGGCGTGTGCGTGCGCGATGGCCAACGCGGCCTGCACCTCAGCGCCGCGCCGGTGGGCGGCGAGCTCCCCGAGTTTCCGGCGGATCGTCTTGACCTCCGGGGCCCGATCCAGCCCGAGCACCCGGCCCAGGTCGGCGGAGCGGATCCGGGTTGCGCCCTCCGCGCGCGGGTCGCGCAGCAATGCCAGGAACAGCATCGTCAGTAGCAGCGACCGCAGACCGTAGAACCCGTTGCGTAGCCGCCCGAACACCGACTCGAACGCGACCAGTAGCCCGGTGGGCTCCAGCGCGGGCAGCACCAGCAACAGCCCGGCCAGCGGCAGGTGCGCACCCTCAGTGAAGACGACCGGCGCCTCGGGCAGCAGGCCGGTGCGAGCCAGCCGCCGTTCACCTACGCGCGGTACCGGTGCCGGCAGCACGGGCAGCACCAGCTGGCCGTCCCCCTGATAATCGTCGTCCCCGTCCAGGCCGCTGTCGTCCAGGTCGTCGACGGGTACAGACCCGTCGTCGCCGACCGCAGGTTCGGTGATCTCGGGGGTGGCGTCCGATCCGCGACTGGCATCGACCCGGCCGAGTGCGACGCGGACGGTTGCCGTGGATACACCTGTCTGCCCGGCGATCTCGGCCAGTGTCAGTCTCTGCCCGTCCAAGTCGCGGATCCGAGCGGTCAGGCTCTCGGTCAGCTTGGACGGGCCCTTCGGGCCCTTCTTGGCCGAGATCAGCCCGCACACCCCGTGCTCGGCGAACTCGGCCTGCCAGCGCCAGACCGTTACCGCGCTGACCCCGAACGCGGCCGCCACCGCCGCTTGGGAGGCGATCTTGGTGGTGACCAGCTGCACCGCCGCCAACCGGCGCGCGGTCTCGTCACCGGCTGCGAACGCGAACGACGCCTGCCCGGCGACGAACACGACCGACCCCTCACCGGTAGTGACCAGTCCGGCGAGCGGGCCGATCGGCCTCGCCTCGGCCGGCACGAGCGGCAGTACGGGTTGGCTCACACGGCTCACTCTGCCACCTTCAAATCCTGGAATATTCACTACATGTATTATCTCAGGTTTGGGCTGCGAGGTGGCGACTCGACACGCCTCAAAACACCAGAACGACAGGGCAAACAGCCGAACTCGGCCAACCTATGTCAGGGCATCAGGGGACTGGCTGCAGCCGAAATGGCCAGACCCACCCGCGACGAACTCCCGACACCGACACCGCAGCCAAGCGCGGGCTGCTACTTGATCATCTTGCCGTCCGCTGGGGCGCAGGCACGCTCTGACGAAAGCAGCCCCTCATCGGCCGCCTTGGTCTTCGTGCCCCCTTCCCGCTGGCAGACCAGCCTCGCGACCAAGTCGACCCCTGCTGTCGGTCGACGACCAGCTCTCCAGATCGCTCTTTGCTCTGGCCAGCACCCCTGCTCCATCATCCGCGCGCCGCCCAGCCTGGCGCAGAGGTTGCCAGAAGGCCCGAAAACCGAGGGCGCAGAGGTTGGGCAATTTATGGGGTATCTCGCTGGGCCCCTTCGGGACCACTCCTGACCACCCACCAAAACAACCAACCCCGGCCTGACTAGGCATTCAACCTAGTAGAACCGGGGTTGTCTGGGGTGCGCGAGAGAGGAGTTGAACCTCCACGCCCGTATAGGGCACTGGCACCTGAAGCCAGCGCGTCTGCCATTCCGCCACTCGCGCATACGGTCCCTTGCGGGATCAGCTTGGAAAGCGTAGCACAGCTGCTCTGGGGAGGGCCAAATCGCCGATCTCAGGGATCGGGCTCGGCGATCGGGGTTGTCCACAGGTCGAGGCCGGGATGTTGGGGCTGGTCTGCGCAGATGGCATGATTCGCGTTGTTGGTCGAGTTCTCACCCCCGGAGGTCGACGTTCCATGCGTCGTGTGTTCAGTTTGCTGGTTGGTTTTGTCGTGGTTGTGGCCTTGGCGGGATGCTCCTCGGCCGGCAGTGTCGGGCCCACACCGTCGGGGACGCCGAGCCCGTCGGTGGTGGTGTCGCCGTCGCCCAGCCCGGCGCCTGATATGGACGCGTTGTATGCGGAGGCCGAGCGGGTACTGAGGCGGTCCTTCGAATTAGAGGATCGGTACATGCAGGCAGGTGACTTCGACGAATACCCGCCAGAACTGTTCGAAGTGTTGGCTGATCCATACCTCTCGCAGAGTCAGGCTGTGTTTCAGATGATGAAGGAGAGCGGTTACCGGGCGGCGGAAGGGACGGTTGCCGTTTTCACGGTGAAGCCGCTGCCGGGGGTCAGCAGGAGCGGCTCAGAGGTTGCGTTGGCCGTCTGCCTCGATACGCGCGCTTCTCCGCTCGTCGACGCAAACGGCAATGTCGTTTCCGAGGGGGCCCTATTCAACCCCTCCTACTATTTCAGGCACTTGAACGGCAAGCTGATGCTCTTCCTCTCCGACGCAGGCGAGGAGGTGGAGAAGTGCTAAGGCCAGTGCGATCCATGGCGCTCCTCGTTCTTCTCTTCTCAGTGCTGCCAGTGCTGTCCGCAGGTGCAGACGATGACGAGGGCACTTACCGTTCTCGTGTCGGTGCCCTATCGACGCAGAACCAGAGTGTTGCCCAGGTGCAGGCCTCTACCGAGCGGGTGTTGACCGGCAGCCAGGCCCAGCCCCAGCCCGGCTACGACGCCGACGTACCCGACAGCGGGTCGTCCGAGACCAACCCGTGGGCCAAATACACCCTGGTGACCAACACGTCCGGTGGCCAGCAGTTGTGCCTGACCGTGAACGCCGGGCTGGCGGGCGGACCCAGCCGGGTGCAGGTCTGCTACG
>CALMKG010000386.1 GCA_937867175.1 uncultured Propionibacterium sp.
CACGGGCTGATTCAGGCCTACTCACGCACCAACCGCATCCTCAATTCGGTCAAGACCTACGGCAACATCGTCTCTTTCCGAGACCTGGAGGAGGAGACCAACGACGCCATCGCCTTGTTCGGCAACAAGGACGCCCGCGGCATTGTGCTGCTCAAGCCATACGCGGAGTACTACGAGGAGTACGCCGAGAAGGCCACCGAGCTCCTCCAGAAGTTCCCGCTCGACGAGCCGATCATCGGCGAGACCGCCCAGAAAGAGTTCATCGCCCTCCTCGGTGCAATCCTGCGCCTGCAGAACATCCTGACCTCGTTCGACGACTTCGCAGGCAACGAGATCATCACCGCACGCCAGATGCAGGACTACCGCAGCATCTACCTCAACCTCTACGCCGAGTTCCGCAAGGAAGGCCAGAGCGAGAAGGAAGCGATCAACGACGACGTCGTGTTCGAGATCGAGCTCATCAAGCAGGTCGAGATCAACGTCGACTACATCCTCATGCTCGTCGCCAAGTGGCGCGAGGCCCGAGGCAACGGAGCCGACAAGGAAATGTCCGCGCTCATGGACATCCAACGCTCGGTTGACTCCAGCCCGACGCTGCGCAACAAGCGCGACCTGATCATGGACTTCGTTGACCGCGTCTCTGCGTCTTGCGAGATTGATGAGGAGTGGCGTGCATACGTCGCGGCACAGCGCACTGCCGAGCTCGACGCCATCATCACCGACGAGAGCCTCAAGCCCGACGAGACCCGAGCCTTCGTCGACCACGCCTTCCGCGACGGGTCCATCCCAACCACGGGGACCGCGATCACCAAGATTCTTCCTCCCGCATCCCGCTTCTCCGCGGGTGGCAGTCACGGTGAGAAGAAGGCCCGCGTACTCGACCGTCTCGGCGAGTTCTTCGATCGCTTCTTCGGACTGAGTACTGGGTCGGGAGAGTGACGTGGCCGCGCTCGACAACACCGCCAGGTTGAAGTTGGAGTCCTTGTTCGACATGGGCGGGGGCTACGTCCTCGACCTGACCAACGCAACATTCGCGACGTTCGTCCGCACCTCGATCGGCATCGATCCGTATGAGAAGTACGGCGAAGGCGTCTCGAAGGCAAAGTTGCTCCGCGCCGTCTGGGAGGACGCGTCCGCAGCTGACATGGCCAAACTCAACCTCGACCTGCTCGAGCACTGGCGCG
Source organism: uncultured Propionibacterium sp. (assembly GCA_937867175.1). GTDB lineage: Bacteria > Actinomycetota > Actinomycetes > Propionibacteriales > Propionibacteriaceae > Brooklawnia. Next base: position 1,185 of record CALMKG010000386.1, read on the forward strand.
TGACGAAGCTGCTCGCTGGGTTGGAACCCACTCCATCCGAACAGACGCTGCGCCAAGAACTGATCGAATACCTAACGCCGATGGCCACAGCTCCCAGTTCAGCCCAGCAGGAGAGCGGTGCCCCAGTGATGTTCACGACCGAGGCATCGGTCACGGCGAACAAGATCCACATCGAGATCCACGAGGACATCTACAACCACATCGGCCAATACCTCGCGACTGGTGACTACTTCCACGCTGTGGAGGAGTCCTACAAGCTGGTGCGCGAGAAGCTTCGCGAGGTCACGGGTAAGGAGAAGGCGTCCGACGTCTTCAACAACAGCGCCCAGAGCGACGCGCACTACAAGGCGCTGTTTGGCAAGGCCAAGCCAGCGCCCGACGCGGAAGCCGACTTCTTCCGTGGTATCGGCTACCTACACCTCGGCGTCCAGCATTTGCGCAACGAGAAAGCCCATACGCCAGCGACTCCAATGGAGCCGAACCTGGCAATCCACTACGTCTCGCTTGCGAGCCTCGCGTACGACCTCATCACCCGCTACGTCAGCGAGGAAACGATCAGCGAGATCGAGGAGATCGTGCTGGCGAAGCGGCGAGGCTATCGATCGGCTTCGGCGTTCTATCGGGACTTCGAGAACGGGAGATGGCTGCAGTCCATCGACTTGCCGGTGAACCTCGAGTCGTCATCTGTACGCAAGGTACTCAAGAAGAAGTGGCTCGAAGACGCGGACTTCACGCGAAGCTACGACCACAGCAACGTTGTCCTGATGCAGCTCGAACTAGTGGCGGTCGAGCTCACGAAGGGCGACATCGATCAACTCCTCGAACTGCCCACGGTCGACTCCTACGGGAACGATCAGGAAGCGGGCATGCTTCCGTTCCTCGAGTACATCGAGCAGCAGCACCCCGGCAAGCTCTCTGCCAGCGCGAAGCGGTGGATGAAGGAACGGGCGAGCGCATGACGTACGCGCCGCCGACGCCCGATCACATCAGCGACGCTCAAAACCAAGACGCGCAGCTCCGCCTACTTCTGGCCGTCCGTCGCCTCTACTCCAAGGCCAAGTTCTGGGCAAACGTGCGCGGAGTCGGCCTTGGCGTTGTCGCAGTCCTGGCTCCGCTGATCGTCGCAGTCGAGCCGGACCTCGCCACAGCGAGCGCCTCGGTCGCCGCCGGGTGGTTTGCGCTCAATCGACTTGTCTTTCGGCCCCTGGAGCGCAGCTTGGCCACCCGAGCGGCCACCGTTCAGGAGCAGTTCGATACCCGGATCTTCAGCATGCCGACCATCGCTGTGCGCGACCCGCAAGTACTCCCAGAGGAGATCACCCGGCTGACCGGGAAGCGTCCCGCGCGGCGGAAGGCGTACTCCGACGACCGCCTCTGCGACTGGTATCCGATCAACAAGACCGTTCCCGGTCCAGTGGCTGTAGCGATTGCCCAGCGAGGGAATCTCGCCTACACGCAAGAACTACTTCGTCGGAGCGCCAACCTGTGGGCTGGCTTGCTTGCCGGATGGGCAGTCGCCGCATTCGTGATCGGGCTTGTCGCGGATTTCAGCCTCGAGAGCTTCCTTCTCGCGATTGTGCTCCCAATTCTTCCGCCGCTTCTCGACGCCGCAGACGAGTGGCACCGCGTGCGAGCAGCGGGCAAGGAAAGGCGTGCGCTCACGATCGAGATTCAGGACGCAATCGTGGCCAATGGGCAGTCGCCGATCACGGGGGAGCAACTGCTCGGATGGCAGTCCCAGCTGTTCGCCTTGCGCCGCGACGCCCCACTCGTTCCGGACTGGCTCTACAGCGTCCTTCGGCCTGGGATCGAGCGAGAGATGAAGGATGCCGCCAAGAGTCTGGGGGACGGTTCGTGAGTCTGACAACGAGTCAAGCGATGGCCCAGGT
>CALMKG010000387.1 GCA_937867175.1 uncultured Propionibacterium sp.
CCCGCGAGCCGCCGCGCGCAGGTCTCCCCCTCCTCCTCGTAGAGGTGGACGATGACCTCGCTGTCGGTGTTCGAGCGGAAGCGGTGGCCCTTGCCCTCCAGTTCCCTGCGGAGCTCCGGGTAGTTGTAGATCTCCCCGTTGAAGGCGAGCCATACGGTGCCGTCCTCGTTGGACAGGGGCTGCCGGCCCGCCTCGGAGAGGTCGATGATGGAGAGCCGACGGTGGCCGAGCCCCACCGACAGCCCGTGCGCCACCAGCAGGCAGCCGATCCGACGCTGACCACGCCGCACGAGCAGCAGACCAAGCGTGATCGGGACCACCGTCGCGAACACAACGGCCGTGAAGAACATGTCCACAGTCTGACGGCGCGGCAGCCTCCCGTCTGCAGTCCCGGGAACACCTCCCGGCCCACCCGGGACGGCAACCTCGTGCGCCCGGGCGACTCGACCGGAATGGTCGCGGTGTCGGCGATCCCCGCCGGCATCATGCGGAAGGGAGTGGCGAAATGCCTCGCAGCAAGTTCGAACGATTCCTGCCCTGGACGGGAGCGATCGCGGGCGCGGCCTGGATCGGGCAGATGTTCCTGTTCCAGACCGGCGACCAGGACTCACCCGGGACGATGACCACCGCGGCGATCCGCGATCACCTGGCCCTGAACTACGCAGCCATCGGCTGCCTGGTCGTCATGGCGATCGCGCTGGTCTTCTTCGGGACCGCGCTCCGCAGCCATCTCCGTGCGGGCGAAGCTCGCGAATCGACATACTCCAGCATCGTCTACGGCGGCCTGTTGCTCGTCGCTGCCGGCCTCTCACAGATGGTGATGTGGAACTGGGGTCTGATCAACGGAGCCGCGGACGCCAAAGACGACCAGGCCCTGGGAATCCTCAGCTTCGTGGGCTTCTTCGGGTTCGCCGGCATGGGCATTGGCATCGCCACCACCCTCCTCGGCGCCGGACTGGCCGGTCTGGCCAACGCCGTACTGCCGCGGTGGTTCGCGATCCTCACCCTCGTGCTGGGCGTACTCAGCGCCCTAGGCACCGCAGGCATCCCACCCGGTGGTCTGGTGAACTACCTGCTCCTCCCGCTGTGGCTCATCGCCGCCGCGATCATCCTCGCCCGACGGCAGGGCGAGGCCGACTTGTCGTTGAGCCTGATGGGCTCCGTCGTATCGTGACAGGACCCGCAAGCGCTCGAGTTGGTAGCCAGTCACAAGGCAGGCGCGATCCGCCCCCGCCCGTTGATGGATGGTCGGTGTCACCGCAAGAAGAACCCTCCACGGCTACGCCGCAGGAAGCGGAGCTCTTGAGGCTTGGTGGTTCCGCAAGACCCGTCCGGTACGTCTTCCCGGGACAGGGAAGGCTCCCGGAACAGAGTCCCCACTACTCCCCCACCCCACATTGCTCGAGGCGAACCGGGGACACGATTTGAACCGAAACCCTCTGGGTTGGATCGGCGCCCTGCCGACCGCTACCGAACGTTGCGGGATGCCGCCGGATCCTCCGTGTTGATGAGGAGGAGTCCTCGCTGACATCTCCGACTGTACCCGACGTGCGCCGGTTTCCCCCGACTGTTTCCGGAGAGTTGATGGAGGGCTTTCAAATCCCCGTCCTCCGCGGTCACTCTCCCCCCGCGACGCCTTCCACGCACACGGTCACAGCCAACGTGTGCACGCCGGGACGGTCGGGGGTAACGCGGCCGGACGGAACTCAACGCTGTGTCGCACCGGCAATGCCGCGGCCGACGGCCGTGAACGCAGCAGCGGACAGAGCCGCAACAACGCCGAGCCATCCGTCGGGGGCGTTGAGTAGGACCGTCAAGCCGACCACCGCTATTCCGACCAGCCCCAGGACGGCCTCGGAAGCTGCCCAACCCAGGGCGAAAGCAATCCCGCCAGCGCACAACAGGAACGCGGCGTGCCCGACCTGGTCGATATCGAACAGGTCGGCACCAGTAGGACGCACAAGGAAGCCCACCACATCGACCACGCCGAGAAGTGCCAGCCCGCGCTCACCCTTCAGCGCCGATGCGCGGTCGAAGATCACCGTACCGGCGACGAAGGAGGTGAAGACGAGCAACACGAGTGCAGCCCGGTAGGCCGTCTTGAGCGCGTCGTACTCGCCGCCCCACATGATGTTGCCCATCTGGATGAGCGCGCAGACCGCGCCAACCACCCCGAGAGCCGGGATCGTGAAGCGCTGGGCAGCGGGAAAGGCGACGAACACCGCGATCAGCAAGCCGATCAGGATCCCCGTCTGCTCGTCCGCGTGCGGATCGGTGATCACGATCGCAGTGCCCATGGCATAGCCGCCCAGGGCCGCAGCAGGGACGACCGAGTCGGTCGGCGAGACGTAACGGGTGAGGACTCCGGCCGGTGGCCGCCCGACTCGCCCCCTGCCGCCGCCGAGGATGAATCGGATGATCAGGATCAGGCATCCGAGGACGAGGAGCAGCGAGAGGAGCTCCCGCACGCGCGGGACCTACTTCCAGTGGCCGTTGTGCTGGGAGCACACCAGCCCGGTGTTGTTGCACTTGCTGCAGGTGAGTTTGCCGAACATGCCGGACGCCCTCCCACCGTTGCATGCCTGGCAGTCGTTCAACGTGCGGCTGCACTTCTTGCAACTTGCCAACGTCGTTCTCCCCGATCGCGTTGGTGACGTTCCTGTGGCCCGAGCGGCTCCATGCATCGTTGCAGGCTCGCGTTGACGCGACAGGGGAAAGTGACCCGTCATTCCGCGGAAGATTCTCCGTCCGCGAACCGGCCTTCTACTCGTAGCGTCGGCGATCCGCACGATGCGGGGCCGCGGCGAGGGATGGGCCGACTGTGGGGGTGGCTCACCCTCGCCGTAGTCGCGATGTGTGGCAATCAGGTTCGAACCATCAGTTCGGAATCGGGCGGGGGCGCCGAGAGTCCGCGGTTCGAGTGCGAAAGGAGCAGGTACGACGCATGGGCGCACCGACACCGGCGCATATCCGGCTGCTGCGCTGGTACAACGAGGCGGTCGACCGAGCCTGGGAGGCCGGGCGGTGGAGTCTCGTCGCCCTCATGCTGCTGGTGCTCCCCGCGGCAGGGGGCTATCTCCTCGGCGGTCTTCTGATTGACCTTCTCCTCTACCTGGGCGTGCTGCCGTTCGTGTGGTGGTTCGAGGAGCACACCGCCATCGATCTGATCCAGGTCCTGTTTCTGATCCCACTCGGCGTCCGACCCGCTGACGGAGACCCCGCGGAATAGCCCGAGCTGCGCCGGCAGCGCGTCCGAGTTCAACTCAGGTCGTCGAGGTTGGGAGTGTGAAGACCTCGTCGATTCGCAGAACGGCGCCGACTCGGTGCAGCGGGTCGGGCCGGAAGAGGGAAATTTCCTGTAGCGCCACGGCGCGATCAAACGCCATTCTTCTTGGCCGGTCACTCGCCACCAGGAGCACCGCCCAATCATGTCGTAACTCGCACTTTCGACCGCCTCGCACACGTCGCAGGAGACGTGTGCCCGCAGGTCGAAAGGAACCCAGTTGATGAACGCCACGAGCTACACCCAGGCGGTCGCCCGCACCCTCGCAGCCCGGCTCCACCGCTCCGGCACGACGTACCGGTGCCGATGCGGCCAGTGCCGTCACCTGATCCTCGCCACGGCGAGGCGGTCGGGGATCGCGCCTAACCGGCTCGTCTCCGCGCTGCCGCCGGAGCGCGCGACGCAGCGCGAACGGCGCCAGCTGCGCAAGCCGTCGATGACTGCGCCGGTCGCAAGCACGATGACCGTGCTGCAGGGCGGGCGGCAGTTCAACGGCCCCGCTGCTGTACTCCGGATCGTCGGAGCCGAGTAGGTCACTGGGCCGGCCCGCCTACGGGCCGGCCCACCTCAATCCGCCAGGCATCAAGTCACCGGCAACGACTGAAGATCGGTGTCACCAACCCGTGCAGCAGTCCCTCTCGCCCCTTCAGGCGCTCAGCGTGGACCTGCGGGGTTAGTTCGGGAGTTTGCGGCAGCGCGCCAGACAACCGCCTTCGCCATCGTGATCCGCGCCGAGGGGGAGGTGAGCCGTACGACGTGCTCGTGCCGATGGGGATCGTCGGAGACGTCAGTCCCGAGCAGCCCGATCGCGGTGATGACGCCGATCGCTCGGAGCGCGTCGACCTCCGCGTGGGCATCGGCCTCGCTGTTGCCCCAGTCGCCGTCGGCGAGGGTGACCAGGATGCGGTGGGCGGCGCGGGAGCCCGACAGCACGTGGCGGGCGGACTGGAGGGCTGTCAGTGGTTCGTTGCCGCCGTGGGCACGGATCACGCGCATGAGGCTGGAGCCGGCCCGATCGGACGCGGCGTAGACGAGGCTGGCGTTGTCGTCGTACGAGACGACGGTGACCTTGCCGCCGACGTCCTCGACGGCTCGTTTGATGGCCCACACCGCCGCACAGACCTCGGTCATCGAGTGGTACATCGATCCCGAGGCATCCAACAACAGCACCGCGTCGATGTCGGTGGCGTCGAAGGACGCTTCCTGCCACCGATCGAAGGCCACCTCGGGGTCGGCGCCGAGCATGACCCGCTGCGCGTTCAGGCGACCGGTGGGCTGCTGCCGGATCCAGCCGGCGTCGGCGTCGCCGCGCAGGCGCTGGAGTTCGGTGCGGAACCGGCGTCCGATCGCGACGTACTCGGCCGGAACAGGACTGTTCTGGACGGTCGGGTTGGCGCCGATCGACACTATCGGCCGTGGAATGCGGCGGCGCGCCGTTCGCTTCGGTCGAGACGGGTGGCGCTGGCGGCTGGCGGATTGCGATCCTTTGATGCGTACGACGTCATGGCCCTTCTCGAGCAGTTCACGTGCCTGCTGCGCGTCGACCTGCGCCAGGGTGACGACCGCTCCCCCGAACCGTGGGTCGTGAAGTCTGCTCGGGATGCTCTCGCCGAGCTTGGTGATGAGGGCGCTGAAACGCGACCCGAGGTGGAGCGCACGCTCGGCGGCGTCGGATTGCTCGACACCGAGCACCAGGGTCCGGTACTCGTCGATGATGTCCTCGGCTTCGTCCCGTTCCTCCCAGGTGCCCACGAACTCGGCGCTGAGGACCTGGCGCAGCGGGGCCGGGAGGAATCGACGGCCGTGGGCGAGCAGATGGCTGGTGTAGACAGCGTCGGTGTTGGCGACCACGAAGCTCTGGAAGGCCTCCACGAAGTAGCTGGCAAGTGAGGGGAATTGAGCGGCCAGCAGCGACTCGACCCGTTGGTCCTCGAGCGCGTTGAACGCGGACGCGAGGCCCTTCCAATCGGCCAGGTGTCCCCGAAGCCACGAGTCCGGCGGCGGCGTGTAGAGGGCGTGGCCGAGCTCGTGGAAGTTCAGGCCGGCCAGGGCAACCTCAGCCGATCGAGTCGTGTGGGCGTCCTCGACGGCGC
>CALMKG010000388.1 GCA_937867175.1 uncultured Propionibacterium sp.
AGGCAAGGAGCTCTTGCAGGGCGACTCTGTCAGTGTTTTTGCCGCTGATTTTTTCTGTGAAGAGCCGGTCTACTGTTCCGATTGCTTGAAGTTGGCGTGCTTCGTTTTGATCAATGCTGCTCACGCGCGCGTACCCAACAACCTGCCCTTTGTGTCCACCCACGTCTAGGCCTCCCTACAATTATGTCCAACAATAGTTAATGTGAGGTTTGTTGGACGGTGTTTAGTGTGAATATGAGCGCTATATGGCGTGGATTCTTGATCACTCTATGGCGTGCTGGTCTGATGGACCGGGAAGACATTGCTCTTCGTATGGCCAACGGTGCTGTCTTTAGAGTTTCCCTGGAACAGGATCTGGGAGGGATGGCACTTCTTCTGCTGCCGACATCAGACGCAGCGACCGATCACATCGCGATCAGCTCGCCTTTAGCGCCCCACGGCCTTAAACAGTGTGGCCCACTGCCCCGCGTCCAACTGTTTCGGCAGTGCGTTTGCCGGAACACCGGCCTCACGCAGGACCTCAGCACACCGTCGTTCACGCCGACGCCCCACGACCCGGGACACGATGTCGGCGATGCCTCGGCCCTTGCCGGTGAACACGGCATGGACGAACGACGCGTACCGCGCACGCTCCGACCAGTTGACGAGAGGCTCTTCCCGGCGACGCATCACCAGGACACCGGCGTCGACGGTGGGGCGGGGACGGAAATGTGTGGATGGTATTCGCCCGTGCTGTTCGAAGTCGAACCAGGGCCACCACTGGGCTGTCATCATCGTGGCACCACCGACGCCGGCGCGGCGACGCGCGACCTCCCACTGCACCAGGAAGACCGCGTGAGTCCACCCCGGTGAGTGAAGGACGTGCCGCAGGATCGCGGTGGTCAGGTGAAACGGCAGGTTCCCCACCAGGACGTGCGGGCCGTCCGGCAGCACAAAATCAAGGACGTCCTGCTCGTACAGGTGAACCTCCGGGCGCAGCCGCTCCTCCAGCCACCGGACGGAGGCCGGGTCGATCTCGATGGCGGTCAACGATCCACCGGTAGCCAGGACACGGTCCTGGAGGGGAAAGGTCAGCGCCCCGTGTCCCGGGCCGATCTCTATGACCGGGACGGACGCACTGACAGGGACAAGGTCAACGACCTTCTTAATCATTGACTTGTTGACAAGGTAGTTCTGGCCGTTCTCGTGACGGCCCTTGTTCGGCCTGTAGGTAGGCATAGAAAAGACACTCCGCAGCAGATATCGTGCTCCGGGCATGCCGAAACGGCCGCCCGGCTGGACAAGCTGAGCGGTGGGTGTCTCTACCTCCGTGGAACGTCCTCCGTTAGCGCACACACCCACCGGCGGCTCCGGAGCTCCGGAGCCGACCGAAGGTGGTGAAAATTGCATTCATTACGCCCATGGCGCGAATCATATCACAGCACGCGGATGCCTGACCTGCTTGTCCTGGTCATCCGAACTTTCATCTCGACTATGTGAGGGGCCCATACAGTGGTTGGTCATGCCCATGATGAAGCACTGAAGATGCGGAGGACCTCGGTCTCGATCCGTTCGAAAGGAAACGGCGCGAGTCCACCTTCACCCGCCACCTGATGGGAAAGACGGCTGAAGAATTCGATCCCTGCAGAGAGGGCATCTCGGTTATCAGCTCCATACGTCACAGTGCATTTGTCTAGGACATGATTAACACCGATGTCCATCCACGATCTCATCTGTGTCCCCAGGTATCTCACGTCACGGGAAGATCCGTATCGCAGGATATGATCCCACTCGATCATGCGAAGCAGTTCAACTTTGAAATCAGCGTCACGCATCATCACCGACCAGGGCTCATCACGCATGATTGCTTTGGCGGTCATCAACACTGCAGCACCCGCCCAATTGGCGGATTCGTCGAACACTGCCTGAGTGGGGCCTACCACCGTAGGAGCGCAGAGCGTGAAATCACCAGCTACCTCATCCTTATCCAGCAAGACGGTGAACGGGCGGTCGTACACCCCGCGCTCCTCATCGATACGAATCAGCGTGAAGTCCAACTTGCCACCGACATAGTAGATTCAGTCGGGTTGGTTGATCTTCGCCGTTTTCTAGTCGCTCGACCGCAAGGACATCGCCCAGGCTCGACCACCACTCATCCGAGTTTTCCAGTGGCCCTCTTTGCTGGACGTGCAGTTCAAGATCACGATCGGACAGCGGATGCTCGGCGTTGGATGCGGCGGAACCGGTCAGGATGACTGCTCGGACGTTGGACTCTCGCTCGGCCCAGGACACGACGTCGGCGAGGACCCCTTGATAGTTCATTATTCTGTTTTACCCGATCATCCCTTGACCTTGACGCTGCGTCAGGGTCTAGAATGAGCCAGCATGAACATCGACATCATCGATACTGCTGCAGCTATGACCCGAGTGTTCGACGTGGCCCCAGAGCATCGTCGTGACCTCATTAGGAAGATGTGGTCGCCCATGAACGGCATGTATCACTTCGTTCCCGGCGAGATGGACCTGGCCGTCATCCACAAGCAGAACTTCGGCTTCCCGGAAAATGGCCCCGAAGAAGAGCTTCGTGAATCCCTGGACACCCTGATCCGGGCTAACGCATGGGAACGCATGCACCACGCTCTGGAACGTGGAATCGAAACGCTGAAGACAGCGAACCCAGACCTACACATCCCAGACCTGAAGGTACTGCTGCTGCTTGGCGATCCCACCAACAGGCACTTCATGGAGGAAGTCAAAGGGCTCAGCGCGTTCGGCGGCATCAGTGGCTATATCGTCATATCGGTCTGGCCCACCATTGACGTCCTCAATCGTCTGGAGGCCATCGTTGTCCATGAACTGCACCACAATGTTCGGTACTCGCCCGGCGGAGTCGTGTGGGATCCGGTCACAGTGACAGTGGGCGAACATGTCGTTGCAGAGGGCCTAGCTGATGTTTTTGCTACCGAGCTCTACGGCAGCCACGGTTACACCCACTTCGTCGATGACCAGACCCGCAATGACGACAGTGTTCTGGCCAAGGTCGCCAGTGGCCTACAGGTCACCGGAATGCAGGACTTTGCTGCATGGGTACTCGGCGACAAGACCGCCCAACTATTCGGGGCGGAACCGGTCGGCCTGCCCACTGGTGCTGGATACGCCGCCGGGGTCAGATTGGTGAGTGAGTACCTACATCTCCATGGGGGCACGGCGGCAAGCAACGTCCATACGCCCGTGGAAACAGTTCTGTCTGATGTTCTCCCTCGGCTCGGGCTAGGTGATGAGTAGTAATGCAAAACTGTACTGCCCGTTCTTTCTTGTCTTGAAATACTAAAGGTTTAAAAGACACCTGCGGCGAGCATGTCGAGAACCGGGGCTCCTGCGGAAACCAACACGAAAAATGTCTTACCAACCTGTCTCACCGAAAAGTGTCCCGCCTTCTTCCATGCTGGGATTTAGTGAGGCATGATGGTGGGTATGAGACTGTTGGGCTACACCCGGGTATCCACCGTCGGTCAGGATCCGACACTTCAACACGACGCCTTGGTCACCGCCGGGGTCCAGGACCGTGATGTCTTCAGCGATGTCACCTCCGGGGCGAAGAATGCGATCGAGCGTCCCGGAATGAAGAAACTTCTCGCCTATGCCCAACCCGGTGACACGGTGGTGGTGTGGCGCATCGACCGGCTGGGCCGATCCCTGCTCGACGTACTCAACACGGTGAACCTGCTGCGCGAACGAGAGGTGAAGATTAAGTCGGTCTCTGACGGCATCGACCCGGAGACGTCCTCGGGTCGGCTGATGCTCGGGATGCTGGGGACTCTGGCTGAGTACGAACGAGAACTGATCACCGAACGCGTCAACGCCGGCATCGCCGCAGCGAAAGCCCAGGGCACCCGCTTCGGCCGACCACCTGTGGATCCAGAGGTGGTCGACCGCAAGCTCGCTATCGTCGCCGAGGAGAGAGCCAAAGGCCGTAGTGCCGAAGACGCCGCGAGCATGGTCGGCTGGTCGAGGGCAACACTGTACCGGCATCTGCAGGGTGCTAAACGACGACAGTCAGCACTGCCCGCCTGATGCGGGCACAATGACCAGGTCGTGAGGTGATGGTGATGGACGAGATGCAGCGCTGGGAGATCCTTCGCCTGCACATCGAAGACGGCATCACCCTGACCGACCTGGCACGGTCCACCGGCATCAGCACCCGCACTCTATCCCGGTGGGCTGCCCGCTACCGGGCCGACGGAATCCACGGTCTGCGCACCACCACACGATCCGATGCCGGGGCACATCGCATATCCGCGGAACTGGTCGCCTACATAGAACACCTCGGGCTCACCAGGCCACGGCCATCGATGGCCGCCCTGCACCGCCTGGTGAACTCCCGAGCACAGCAACTATCGGTGAAACCACCCAGCTACGCCACGGTGCGTGGCATCATCCAAGCGCTTGACCCGGCGATGGTCACCCTCGCCTTGGAGGGCCCGGCGTCCTACCGGGATCGACACGAACTCGTCTACCGGCACCGGGCTGAACGCCCCAACGCCATCTGGCAGGCCGATCACACCCAACTCGACATTCTCATCCAGAACCCGGACGGCACGCCGACTCGCCCCTGGCTCACCATCATCATCGACGACTACTCCCGGGCAGTGTGCGGCTACATGGTCACCACCACCGCGCCCTCAGCGATGAACACCGCCCTGGCACTACGCCAAGCTATCTGGCGGAAAACAGACCCCACTTGGGCGATGTGCGGTATTCCCGACGTCCTCTATGTCGATCACGGCTCCGACTTCACCAGTGGCCACATCACATACACCACGACAGCGCTAAAGATCCGGATCATCCATTCAACTATTGCCCGTCCGCAGGGGCGCGGCAAGATCGAGCGGTTCTTCAGCACCGTCAACACCGAACTGCTCACCACCCTGCCCGGCCACCTCGCCCCTGGCGTCCGAAACCCACACCCCGTACTGGACCTGACAAGCCTGGATACCGCTGTCGGCGAGTTCATCAGCAGCTATAACCAACGCACGCATTCTTCAATCAACACCAGCCCGAAGGCCGCGTGGATCGGACGGGGATGGATTCCCAGGATGCCAGAGAACCTGGAAGAACTCGACGGGCTCCTGCTGCGGGTCTCCACCCACCGCCGGGTGCAGCGAGACGGCATCCACTTCCAAGGACTGCGCTACCTCAGCCCGACCCTGGCACCTTTTGTCGGCCATGACGTCACCATCCGCTACGACCCGAGGGATCTCTCCGAGATCCGGGTCTACGACCACGACACGTTGTTGTGTGTCGCCGTGGATGAAGACCACCCCAACCAGCGCTACAGCCTGGCAGATATCCAGGCCGCTCGTCGACGCCGACGACGTCAACTACGTGCCGGGATCAACGAGCGTATCCCCATTCACGAGTCACACCCAACAGACCTTTCCCCTGTGAACCCCGATGTGAGCGCCGAAGCGCCACGGCCGCGTGGTCGTACGTCTCGCCTGCGGACCTATGAAGAGGACCTGTCACCATGAGCCGCGATTTCATTGTCACCAAAGAGCACCGTCGCTTCGTCGAGTTCGCCAACGCCATCCGAAAAGACACCACCATCGGCATCTGCCACGGCGAGGCAGGAGTCGGCAAAACACAGTCCGCCAGACGGTACGCCCACTGGGACACCCTGGGCACGTTCATCGATGAATGGGGACCGCGCAGTGAATCAGACCTGGCCATCTACGCGGCAGCCCACCGGGCCCGCACGGTGTTCTACACCCCTGAGGTCCAACCGAAGTACCGGACGTTGATCAAGGATATCGAGTTTTACCGGGGCAAACTCGATGTCTGCATCATGGAGCATCTGATGGCCACCGGGCAGCGAGACAGGCTCCACATGCGCAGATCCAGTGGTGAGAAGCTCACCCAACTGATTATCATTGATGAAGCAGAACGTCTGCCTCCCACCGCCCTGGAGATGCTGCGCGACATCCATGATCGTGACGGTGTGGCGATCATGTTCATCGGCATGCCCGGCATTGACCAGCGCTTCCGGCACTACCCCCAGTTGTTCAGCCGGTTGGGCTTCTCTCATCGCTACCGTGCCCTGGGCAAAGACGAGCTGCTGTTCGTGCTGAACCGGCACTACAAGCGCCTAGGTAGAGAACTGGACCCGGAGGATTTCACGGATGCGCAGGCCATCGCCGCGATCGAGCGACTGACCCGCGGCAACTTCCGCGTAGTGGAGCGATTGTTCCCCCAGATCAAGCGGGTGTTGAAGATCAACGAGTTGGAGACCATCACCGACGATGTCATTGAGGCTGCTGCCAGCACCCTGGTCCTCGGGCACTGACGAGAACGTCCTGCTGTCGTCGTGGCCTCGTACAGAGGATGTCGCTTACACCGCCGCATCCAGCATTGTCATCGCGACGGGCTCGATGTCCGGGTCGGGATACGGGCTGACCACCGAGATGAACGCCCCTCGTCGGCGCTGGCGATCCAGCACCATGTGAGCGCCGAATCCGGAGGCGTAACCGTTGTGCCACACCAGGGTTCGATCGGATTTGTCTTCAACAAACCACCCCGCCGCGACAGATTCAGTGTCATCAGTGAAGCGCACTCGGAAAGCGTCCTCGTAGACACAGTCATCGGCGAGAAGGGTTGACATGACCGTGGCGAAATCATGGGCGCTTCCCCTGATCACTCCGGCCGGTCCATAGCCTTGCCCGGTCCAGGGCAGTTGGTCAGTGCCCCACACGGTGAGAGCGTTGAGGTCATGCGGGAGGTTTCGCTGTGCAGGTTGCTGAGCGCGCAGCCGGGGGCATCCCAGCGGTATCGTCAGCCTGTTTCGCACCAGGGTCGGATAGTCCGCCCCGTCGGCGGCCGCTAACGCGTGGCCCAATGCTGAGGCAGCGAGGTTGGAATAGCTGAAGCGCCCCGGATGACGGATACGTGATCGGCGAAGTTGTTTCATCAGATCGTCGAGGTTCTCTGGTTGTGGATCACCACCTGTCAGTACAGCGCCGAGCGCTCGGGCTGCTGAGCGGATTCCCCCACCAGTGGCAGGCAGTCCTGAGGTGTGGGTCAGACAGGACTCCAAGGTTGCTTCACCGGCAGCTGTTCCGGCCAGGGGGAGGTGCTCTTCGAGCCGGTCGTGCGGTGAGATCAGCCTGGTCTGCACCATGTCGGTGTAGATCAAGCCGTTGAGGGCTTTGCTGATTGAACCGATGTGGAACGTTTTCTGCAGGTCGCACCCGATCGTGGCGATGCGAGTGCCTGCCGGGCCGACTGTGGCGAGACAGGCAGCATAGACGGGGCGGTTGAGCGGCAAGGAGTTGAGTAGAAGGCCTGCCAGAGCGGTGTCACCGTCTGTCGTTGATGCGTTTGTGAGACAAGCGGGTTTCATACCTGTTCACCCTACCGGCGACGCGTCTCACGAGTGGACACTCTGAGGGCGCCACACAGCGATCAAGATGTCACGCCATTTAGCGGACAAAGTCACAGAAGCCCCGCGGTCAGGCGGGAAGCCAGGTCCCGGATGCCACGCCCGCACAACTGCACGGGGA
>CALMKG010000389.1 GCA_937867175.1 uncultured Propionibacterium sp.
TCCATGGCCTTGTTCGAGGAGTTCCGCCAGATGATGGAGGGTCAGGGACGCGTCGAGCCCGACGAGGAGCGCTTGGAGGACGGCATCGCGTTCGCCGGGGTCGCCCAGTTCCCGGCCCGGGTGAAATGCGCCATGCTCGGCTGGTCCGCGTTGCGGGACGCGTTGGCCAGGGCAGGCGCCGAGCTGACTACGACCGACGACAAGGAGTGACCGATGACCAATCCGTCTGACCTGGTGAGGGATGCCCTGCCAGGCACCGTCCCCGCTGGTG
Source organism: uncultured Propionibacterium sp. (assembly GCA_937867175.1). Taxonomy (GTDB): domain Bacteria; phylum Actinomycetota; class Actinomycetes; order Propionibacteriales; family Propionibacteriaceae; genus Brooklawnia. The sequence continues at coordinate 272 of CALMKG010000389.1, forward strand.
GTACGTGGGCTGAGGCGACCCCCGAACAGAAGAAGGCCGTCCTGCTGGAGGCGCTGAAAGAGGTCGTCGACCCAGAGTTGATGGTGAACGTGGTCGACCTCGGCCTGGTCTACGACGTGGACATCGACGAGGACCTGAACGTCACGATCGACATGACGCTGACCAGCCCAGCCTGCCCATTGACCGACCAGATCGAGTGGGAGGCGCAGGCCGCACTGGGCCAGTTGGCCCGTTCGGTGACGATCAACTGGGTGTGGCTGCCGCCGTGGACGATCGACATGATCACCGACGACGGACGCGAGCAGCTGCAGGCCATCGGCTTCATGATCTGACCCTTCCGGTAGGTCATCAGACGCCGGCGGTCTGGCGGATCGGTCTCCGGTTGGCGACCAGTTGGCCCGTTCAGTGCTCGGCGAGGGTGAACCGGTCGGTCACCACGTAGCGCGGGCGTCCTTCCCGACCCTGCCCGAGCTGGGACTCGACGAGCGCCAACTCGTCCATCGGCCATGGGCCGAACCCCCACTCCTCCACAATCGCGACCTGCCCAGACAGGTCGGTGGGCTGGGAGACCCGGGCCAGCGTCAAGTGCGCGGTGAACTTCTCGTCGGGCGCCCGGATGCCGGCTCGCCCGACGGCACGTCTGGTGCTGGATGCCAGCTTCGTCAGCGCCTCGGTGGGGTCGTAGACGCCGAGCCACAGGTTCCGTCCGATCGGGGCAGCCGGGAAGGCTCCAGCACCGGCCAAGGACACGCTGAAGCGGGCCGTCCGGGCGGTGGTTTCGGTCATGTTCTCGACCAGTCTGCGGTATTGGGCCGCGTCCACCCGGGCCAGGAAGGCCAGCGTGAGGTGCCAACCCGCGGGATCGGTCCAATGCAGCTGGGGCCAGCGGGTCATCAGCGGGTCGAGTTGGTCGCCGATCGCGGCGACCAGCTCAGGCGGCGGCAGCACTGCAACGAACATGCGCCGCACCGGGGATCCGGTGCCGGTGGTGCGGGATGTCATGAGGTCGCCTCAGCAGGTCAGGGACCTGCCGGCAACAGCGGCGACCGTGGCATCGGACGACTCGCTGAGCCGACCCAGACCTTCGATCGCCGCCTCGCCGAGCTGGCGCAACGCCGAAGCCGCCATCAGACGGACCTCGGCGGCTTCGTCCGTCAGGGCGCTGGTGGTCAGCGCCGCTGCTGCGGCGGCCGCGGCCCCACCGAGGTAGCCGAGTGCCTCGGCCGCGTGCTCGCGCACCCGCGCCTCGGAGGCATCCAGCGCCTCGACCAGCACCGGAACCGCGGGCTCACCCAATCGGCAAAACGCCGCCGACAGGGCATCACGCTGCAGCGCATCGCCGTCACCCAGACGCGTCGCGAGCCGGGCAGGGGCCTGCGGGGCAGCGGTGTTCGCCACCGCTCGGTAGGCCTTGATCGCAACATCGGCGTGCTGGTCGTCCACCAACGGCGCCAGCCGCTCGAAGTGGGCCGGGTCGCCGACCTTGCTGAGCACATGGGCGCCGGTGCGCCGATCGTCCGGGTTCTCGCTGATCAGCATGGCTAAGACCGCGGGCAGGGTGGCGTGGATCATTTGGACGGTTGCCCAGGTCAGGTCTTCGCGAACGCACGAGTTCGCCTCGCTGCCCAGTCGGGCGACCAGTGCGGGCGCTGCCGTCTCGTCCCCGGACGATCCGAGCGCCAAAGCGGCTTGTCGGCGCCGGCCGGCGTCGGAGTGTTCGAGTTGGGCGATCAGTTCAGCTGTTGTGGACATACCCCTGAGGGTAACTGCCGTCCCCAAAGCCGTTGCCTTCGGCTTTGAACCCGAGTCCTCGACGGGGGACAATTGGCTCCGACATGATCCAGGCGACCGAACTTGAGGTCCGGGCAGGGGCCCGGCTGCTGCTCGAACCCACCACTTTCCGGGTCAACCCCGGCGACAAGATCGGCTTGGTGGGCCGCAATGGCGCCGGCAAGACCACCATGATGCGGATACTCGCAGGTGAAGGCCTGGCCGCGGCCGGCCAGGTCAGCCGTACGGGTCAAATCGGCTACCTGCCGCAGGATCCTCGGGAGGCCGATCCCGCCATGACGGCGCGCAATCGCGTCCTGTCGGTGCGTGGTCTGGACCGAGTCCTTGAGCGACTGCGCCGCTACGAGGCCCTGATGGCCACCACGACCGGTGACGAGCAGGCGGGCGCCATGGCGTCCTACGCGCGCGCCGAGACCGAACTGATCGCTGCCGGCGGCTATGCCGCAGAGAGCCAAGCCGCCCGGATCGCCGCCAACCTGGGCCTGCCAGATCGGGTGCTGGCCCAGCCGCTGCGCGAACTGTCCGGCGGCCAGCGCCGCCGGATCGAACTGGCACGCATCCTGTTCAGCGACGCAGAGACCCTGCTGCTCGACGAACCTACCAATCATCTGGACGCTGACTCGATCGTCTGGCTACGCGAGTTCGTCAAGACCTACGCGGGCGGGGTGATGATGATCAGCCACGACACCGGCCTGCTCGACCAGACCGTGACCAAGGTCTTCCATCTGGACGCCAATCGCGCGGCGCTCGACCAGTACTCGATGGGATGGAAGGCCTACCTGCTGCAACGCGAGACCGACGAGAAACGTCGCAAACGGGAGCGGCAGAACGCCGAACGCAAGGCCGCCCAACTCAAGGCGCAGGCCGAGAAGCTGGGAGCCAAGGCGACCAAGGCGGTGGCCGCTCAGAACATGGCGCGGCGCGCCGACAGACTGCTGGCCGGCGTCGAGGGCGAACGGGTCGTCGACCGGGTGGCGAAGATCAACTTCCCGACACCGGCGCCCTGCGGCAAGACGCCGCTGATGGCGCACGATCTGTCCAAGACCTACGGCTCGCTGGAGGTCTTCACCGGTGTCGACCTGGCAGTCGATCGTGGTTCACGGGTGGTCATCCTGGGCCTGAACGGGGCGGGCAAAACCACCCTGCTGCGGCTGCTGTCCGGCTTGGAAGAACCCGACACCGGCGCGGTGCTACCCGGTCACGGACTCAAGCTCGGCTATTTCGCCCAGGAACACGACCAACTCGACCCCACCCAGACCGTCCTCGAGAACATGTTGTCGGCCGCGCCCGACTTGAACGAGACTGAGGCCCGCCGCGTCCTGGGCGGGTTCCTGTTCAGCGGTGACGATGACCACAAGCTCGCCAGAGTGCTCTCCGGAGGGGAGAAGACGCGGCTCGCGTTGGCCACCCTGGTGGTTTCGGCGGCCAACGTGCTGTTGCTGGACGAGCCGACCAACAACCTTGATCCGGCCTCGCGGGCCGAGGTGCTCAGCGCCATCCAGCGGTACGCTGGCGCGATCGTGCTGGTCACCCACGACGGGGGTGCCGTCCAGGCGTTGCAGCCGGACCGCGTCATCGTGCTGCCCGACGGAGTGGAAGACCTGTGGAGCGAGGACTACGCCGAACTGGTGGCGCTGGCCTGAGCTTGAAGCAGTGTCGGCGTCCCTTGGCGTTGATCCAGGCCCGATCGCTCACCCGAAGACGAATTGACCCCGGACCCTCGCGTAGGTGATCTTGGTGGGGCTATTGTCGTGTCATCGCACTTGTGTCGGGAGACGGGAGTGTACAAATGAAGCTTGACAAGGGAAAGCGCATTGTCGGTGCCGATCGGGCGGCGGTCAGCGAATCGTTCGCCGAACGATACGCGTCCGGGGAATCGATCCGCTCGTTGGCTGCCGAATCAGGGCGTTCCTACGGGTTCGTCCAGAGTGTCCTGAAGGATGCCGGCGTCACGTTTCGCAGCCGCGGCGGGGCACGTACCTCGCAGAAAGCTGAGTCCCACTCCGGGGAGCCGGACGCAACGAGCTAATGCTCGCTGCTGTGTCGGCACTGCCCAGACTCGGCAACCGCGCAGTGCCCGCATCACAGGTGCTGGTAGCTGCTCACCGTGACTGACACCTGCACCGCAACGGCCTCGTCGAGGACCGCGTGCTCGCCGTGGAAGGCGTTCGGCCCCATCGCGACCAGATCGGCCGCCGTCGGCGGTGACATCTCCAAGCCGAAGTCGATTTCGGTTCGGCCCACCGGCACCAAGCCAACGTCGGCGAAGGACGCATCCAGCCGCGCCAACTTGTCCGGGGGCACATCCAACAAGTGCAGCCGCGCCCGCAACTCGGCGAGATGGCCAGGCCGCGGAGTGACCACGACCACGCGGCCCCCCTGACTCAGCACTCGGGCGAATTCGGCTGGATTGCGGGGCGCGAAGATGCACAGGACGCGGTCCAGCCGCCCGGACAGCACCGGCAACCCTGCCCACGTGTCGGCCACGGCACTGGCCAGCCCCAGTCGGGACGACCGCCGCACGGCGGCTACCGAGACGTCGAGCGCCAAGTGGGCTGGCGGACGCTGCTCGGCCACCACGGCGGACAGGTAGTAGCCGGTGCCGGCGCCGACCTCGGCCACCCGGGTGGCCGCGCAGCACGCGCCTACCACTGCGTCCCGGATGGGTTGGTAGGCGCCGGTGTCGAGGAACCGCTGCCTGGCCGCCACCATCTCGGTGGTGTCGGCGTTCGCCGGGGCTGCGCCGTGGAGCAGGTTGACGTAGCCCTGCCGCGCCAGGTCGTGACTGTGGCCGGACGCGCAGCGAAGCGTCCGATCGTGACGTCCCAGTGGCAGGCCGCAGACCGGGCAGGCCAGCAGGTCGAGGGCGGCATCGATCGGTGCCGCGTCCGGCGCTGGGCTGCGGCTCACAGCGCGCGCAGCACGCCGCCGTCGACCGGGATCACACACCCGGTCACGTAGGACGCCGCGTCCGAGAGCAGGAATGCCGCCACTTGACCGAACTCCGCGGGCTCACCGAAGCGACGCAGCGGGATGTTGACCAAGGCCGCCTTGCGGGCTGCGGCCGGGTTGTCGGCCGCTTGGTGGATGTCCAGCAGCCTCTGGGTGCCGATCGAGCCCGGCATCAAGCCGAACGCCCGGCCGCCGTGGGGGCCGATCTCATCGGCCAACTGTTTGACCAGCATTCCGAGGCCGGGTCGGAGCCCGTTGCTCACCGCCATCCCGGTCAGGGGCGACTTGGTGGACGTCGAATGCACGAACCCCAGGGTGGCCGCGCGATTGACGGCCAGCGTGGCCCGCGCCATCCGCAGCGCGGACAAGAAGACATCGTCGAAGGATCGCCGCCAAGTGTCGTCGTCGACATCCAGGACGCCGCCACGGGCGGGGCCGCCGGCGCTGATGAACGCGCCGTCCAGCCGTCCGAACGCCTCGAACGCAGTCCCGACTGCTTGCTCGGCGGTGCGCGGATCAGCGATGTCGGCGGCCAAGTCGATGGCGTGCTGGCTGCCGCCCAATTGGCTGACGGCCTCGCCCAGCCGGTCCCGATTCCGAGAGACCAGCAGGACGCCGGCCCCTTCATCCACCAATACCTGCGCGACCGCGAACCCGAGCCCTTCGCTGGCCGCAGTCACGACGAAGACCTTCCCGCCCAATCCCAGACGCATGACCCATATTCTGACCCACCGTGCCAACCGTGCCGTCCGGGGTGTTGGGATGAACCGAACAAGGTTGGGCGACGGAATTTGTGCCGGCGACCACGGCATCGGCGGCGGCTGCCGCGATAGATTCGTCGGGTGAGCGAGAATGCCAAAACTGCAAGTGGTCGCGTGGCCGTCATCACCGGCGCCAGCCGCGGCATCGGCGCTGCAATCGCCGAAACCCTGCGCGACGCCGGCTACCGGGTCGCCAGCTTCGACATCTCCGACGCGGCCCCAGAGGGCGTGCTGGGTGTCGCCTGTAACGTGACCGACAGCGTCTCGGTGGACGCAGCCTTCACCAAGGTGGAGTCCGAGCTTGGCCCGGTCGAGGTGCTGGTCGCCAACGCCGGTATCACCCGTGACACGCTGCTGCTTCGGATGAGTGACGATGACTGGCAAAAGGTCATCGACGTCAACCTGAGCGGCGCCTTCCGTGTTGTCAAGCGCGCGACCCGCGGCATGATGAAGCAGCGATTCGGTCGCATCGTGGCCACCAGTTCGGTGGTCGGGCTGCTCGGCTCGGCCGGGCAGGTGAACTACTCGGCGTCCAAATCAGGGCTGATCGGCATGGCCCGCAGCGTCTCCCGCGAGTTGGGCAGCCGCGGCGTCACGTTCAATGTGGTGGCCCCCGGGTTCATCCAGACCGCCATGACCGACGTGCTGGACGAGGCAACTCAGAAGTCGTACGCCGAACGGATCCCGGCCGGGCGCCTGGGCACCATCGCCGACGTGGCGAATGCAGTCAAGTTCTTGGTGAGCGACGAGTCGGGCTACATCACCGGGGCAGTCATCCCGGTCGATGGCGGCCTGGGGATGGGACACTGAAGCATGGGCATCCTTGAAGGCAAGAAGATCCTGGTCACCGGCGTGACCCTCAACACCTCGATCGCCTACGCAGTGGCGGAAATCGCCCAGCAGGAGGGCGCCGAGGTGATCGTGTCCAACTTCGGACGCGGGATGAGCCTGACCCGACGCGTGGTGCAGAAGCTCGACCCGGTTCCGGAGGTGCTCGACCTGAACGTCACCGATGCGGAGCAACTGGCTGCATTGCCGGGTCAGCTCCGCGAGTTGGGTTTCGACCACCTCGACGGGCTGGTGCACTCGATCGCGTTCGCCAACCCCGAGCGGGCACTGGGCGGGGCATTCCTGCAGACCG
>CALMKG010000390.1 GCA_937867175.1 uncultured Propionibacterium sp.
ACAAAATCTGTCGAGATGCAGCGAAGACTGAGGAAACACGCCGGCCATCTTTGAAGAACCGGACCCGCGGGAGCGGGTTCCTCAAAGTTCGCGGCGGGCCCGGGTCTCGTCACGGTTGAGGTCGCGATGCGATGTCCGTGCCTGCCGTTGTGGGGACGCCATGGCTTCACAGGCTTCTGAAGTCGTCGTGGTCTTCTATGCGGCGCCAACGGCAGAGCAGCTCGTCGTCCATAGTGACGAGTCCGAAGTGGCGCCTCACCGGAGGAGGGCTGACCCCCGCCCGCGGTTCCTCCCTGGGGTAACCAGCGACGGCCTCTCCTGAAAGCCATACGCCCGTGCAACTTCATGCCATGGCACGTTTTGGACGCCGAGTTCCCATTTTTCCGTGATCGAACTGAGAGAGACTTCAACTGTCGGAGGAACCCAGTGCCGGGTGCTACAGATCGATTCCGTGGCGCGACCACGCCGTGCTTCGGTAGGGGAGTTCGCAACTTCGGTCACCATCTTGATTGACTCACGCGGGGGGTAGGCATGTTGATTGGTAGGTCCGTGCTGTTGGCAGGCATCATCGGAACGCTGGCCTTCGCCGGTTTGACCATCCCGTCAGTGGCTGCGGCCGACGGGGATGGGCACGCGCTTGACGTCGTCGAGCGGGTGGCACCGAATCAAGGGCTCATCCTCGCCCCAGACGCCGACCTTGTGGTCGAAGGAGAAAACGCCACCGTGGAGTTGCCCACGACTCACGATGACCCGGTCGTCCTTACCCGCACGAACGATGGCGCTCGGGTAGAGGTCGACTTGCCCAGAGAGGCGGAGCTCGAGAATGCCGCGTCCGTTGACGGAAGATCGGTGGTTTACGGCGCGCGGGGCAGGGGCGGGGCGGACGTCGTTGCGCAGGCGCTGGCGGACGGATCCGTGCAGATCCAGACCGTGATCGGCTCCGCCGACTCGCCGCACACATTCACCTACGACGTGGGCCTGCCCGAGGATGCTGTGCTGCGCCTGGATGACAACGGTGGCGTCGTCGCGCTCGGTTCCGACGGCGCCTTCCTCGTCGGCTTCGCGCCGCCATGGGCCGCCGGCGCCGACGGCGCAAGCGTGCCCACCTGGTATCGCGTCGAGGGTTCGTCCGTTGTGCAGGTCGTGGAGCCGGGGGCGAACGTCACCTACCCCGTGGTCGCTGACCCCTGGCTCGGCATCGCACTGATCGACAACGTCACCCGCTCGTACTACTCGGGCCAGGGCTACCGCTACTTCGTCTATCCATCGTGGTGGGGGCGCGTCGGTGCTGGTGCCCTGGCCCGATGGGCGGCATGGAGCGAGGCGAAGTCGTACTACTACGCAATGGACCGGCCGAACCTGACGGACCAGTTCTACTGCCACTTCGACGGTCGGCTCGCGACCTTCGCCAAGGGCAGTTGGAACCTCGAGTCGTGGCGACCGGATGTGAGCTACGCCGCGACGCTGGCTGCAGGGTGCAATCCGTGACCAAGAGTCTCGAGCCTGATCGGAGGGAGTCCTGATGCGAATGTGGAAGCTCGTGGGTGCGTGGGCGCTGACAGCAGCGTCGATCGTGTGGTTCCTCGGCGCGACGCTCGCGGCCGCATACGCGGCTGAAGAGGCGCTCGCACCGTTCTCGTGGACAGGTTGGCAGACCGTCGCGCTTGTCACCGCAGCTCTCTTCGGCGCGGGCGCCGTCCTCCTGACGATCCGACGTTCCGAGCACGCGGCCGAGCCGGCACCCAGGTTCAATCCTGCGGCCCTGCGAGCGGGCGCCGCTCTGGTGGTCCTGGGCCTCGTCCTCAGCGCCGTGTTCTTGCCGGGCATCGCACTCAGTGCGATCGGGGCCTTCATGGTGCTCGTCCAGACTCCGAGGGCCTCCAGACTCGTCCAAGCCTGACGCTCCGCAAGGGACCCGTTGGAGAATTCCCGAATTGCGCGCGACTTTGATAGGAAAGAGCATTCCGTCGCTCTTGCTGCCGCGGGTGTCGACGTGGACCAAGTCGCCATAGAGCCACGCAGCCGCCAGTTGCCGATCGGACACCTGTGGGGTGATGGAGCCGTCGACAGCCGCTAACTGCATCGCGTAGCGGACCACCTTGGTGCTCTCCAAGTCGAAGAATCCCCAATCCCGCTCCACTTCCTCCAAGCGGTCGAGGACCTCACGAGATACCTCCACTTCGCTGGCGTCCACGGAGGCTGAGAGAGCCTTGAACGCCTTCTTGTGGAAGACCGACTCACCCGGAACGAGAAGTGGTCTGAGTCGCGCAGCGAGCGACTCGAAGATCTCCTCGTCGGGCAAAGTCCGACGGAACGTCATAGTTCCGTCGAGGCTGAGCTGGCCATCGAATTTGAGCTGACTCAGCGCGGCCAACTGCTCACGATCACGCGCAAGAGAGTGGGCTGCGATGCGTCGGGCGCGGAGCACGAACCGATCAAGAACGGACAGTGTCACCGTTCGGGGCGCTTCGCTCCCCGAGGTGGACGGCCCTCGGACAGGACGCTGCCGGTCTGGTTGAAGATTCATTGATGAAACCAACGCTCAGATTTCAAAGTTCGCTGCATCTCGACACCACTGTCGAGATGCAGCGAAGACTGAGGAAACACGCCTGCCATCTTTGAAGAAGCGGG
>CALMKG010000391.1 GCA_937867175.1 uncultured Propionibacterium sp.
GTGGTGTGGACGACGATCGAACGCTCGCCGGTTCCCACCGGCAGAACTCATGGTGCCCCGGGTGAGGCCAAACTGGTCGGGGCGACAGGACTCGAACCTGCGGCACATTGGGGTTCGCGAGTGAGATACCGCCTCCGCGGGTCCGCCACGATGGGACCAGCACGTGGAGACCGGGCACGTTCGCTCCAAGTCGAAGGCCTCTTCGCTTGGAATGTTCCTCGCATGGATCCATCCCACTTCACGCCTCGCCGACGGAGGCGAAACTGGCCTTGTACGCACGCCTGTTCGCGGCGCGGCGCGACGTGTACGCGCACTACTGGGAGAACCCGCAGAAGGGCACGAAGGGTTGGTCGCCCACCGGACGCGACCTGTTGGTGGCTGGCCGCCGACTTCGACGGTCCTCAGGCGATGCTGGACGCGCACGCGTACGTGAAAGCGGCCGCCTCGCTCGGCGTCCCCTGTGGGCTGGAGATCTCCCAATCGGGCCGCGGTGCGCACGTGTGGACGTTCTTCACCTCCCCTGTGCCGGCCGCCGATGCGCGAGCGATGGGCACCGCGTGCATCCATCGTGCGATGGCGTTGCGCGGATCCATGCCGCTTGCCAGCTATGACCGGCTGTTCCCGAACCAGGACACCGTCCCCACCGGCGCCTCGGGCGTCGGGAACCTGATCGCCGCACCCCTGAACGGCAAGCGCCGCACCCAGCGCCATACCACCCTGTTCGTGGACATGGTCACCTGGGAACCCCTGCCCGACCAGTGGGAGTACCTGTCACGCCTGGACCGGATGACCCCACGCCAGGTAGCAGCAGCAGGCCGCACGGAACGCATCGTTGTCGGACCCGAGGTGACCAGGCTGGACGCCTCACCGGTGACCGCGATCCGACCCAGCCTCCCAGCCCAGGTCCGCGCGACAGTCGGGGCGAGGCTGAGAATCCGGGACGAGGACCTGACGCCGGAGGTGTCGGCCGCACTGCGGCATGCGGCCACGATCCACAACCCTGCCTTCTACGAGGCCCAACGCGCCCGCCGCTCGACCTGGGGCATTCCCCGCTTCCTCCAGGGCTCCGACGTCACCATCAACGGCGACCTGATCCTGCCACGCGGCCTGCGTCACCAAGCCGCGGACCTCATCAGACGAGCGGGCAGTGAGCTCGTCAGCGACGACGAACGCAACCAGGGCAACGAACTCGACGTGTCCTTCCTCGGCGAGCTGGACGACCGGCAGACCACAGCAGTGGACACGATACTCGCCCACGAGGACGGCATCCTGCACGCACCGACCGGCTCAGGCAAAACCGTGATGGCCTGCGCCATCATCGCCGAACGCGCCGTCACCACGCTCGTCCTGGTCGACATCATGCTGCTGCAAACCCTCGCCCGCCACACCCCCGACGAGATCCGGCAACTTACCGCCGGCTACGGTCAGGTCATCGTCGACGAATGCCACCACCTCGCCGCCGGATCGTACGAGAAGGTCGTCGCCCTGATCGGTGCGGCCTGGTGGTTGGGGCTCACCGCGACACCCGAACGCAAGGACGGACTGGAACAGGTCACCACCTGGCAACTCGGCCCGATCCGACACATCATCCGCGACACCTTCCCCGGCGAATCCACCCTCGTCACCCCCTACGACGGACCGCGTCGCCTGCTGCACCTCCACCAGACCGGGTACCGCACTCCCGACGACCTCGACCTGACCGAAACCGGAGCCATCACACGCCTGGGCGGGCTGCTCGCCGCAGACCCCGAACGCAACCGTCTGATCGCCGCCGACATCGCCGCAGCCCTGGCCCAAGGCCGCAAGTGCCTTGTGCTGTCCCGCCGCCGCGACCACCTCACGGCGCTCGCCGACCTGCTTCCGAACGCCGACGCGCTGATCATGCGCGGCGGCACCGGCGCCAAAGCCCTCGCCGCGATCCGAGCCACGATCACCGACACAGCCCCCAGCGACCCGCTCCTCGTCATGACGACCGTCCCCTTCGGCGGAGAAGGCTTCGACGCCCCCATCATCGACACCGTCTTCCTCGTCGGACCCATCGCCTACCCCGGCCTCCTCACCCAAGCCGTCGGCCGCGCCCTGCGCCGCCACCAGAACAAGACCGACGTCATCGTCCACGACTACGTGGACGCCGACGTCCCCATCCTCAACGCGCAATACGCCAAACGCAGGAGGGCTTACCGGGCCATGGGTTTCACCGGCTGAGGCGGGATCGGCGCGTGGCTCGTGATTCGGCCACCCGGCGCATACTTGTGAGACGATCCGCACACAGCTAATCTTACGTGTACACGTTTTCAGTCAGGAGGTCGACGTGCTCACCGTGAGGCCCAAAGACGCGGCAGCCGCCGGCCTGTCCCCCGCCGGACTCCACCGCGCGGCTCAAGCAGGACGTTTCGAACGCATCGCCCGCGGCCTGTACCGGCCTGCAGACGCCCCCGCCGCCGACCTCGACTGGATCGAAGCCGCCGCACGCAGACCCGAAGCCACCCTCTGCCTCACCTCGGCGTTGGCCTACCACGACTTGGTCGACACCATCCCCACCACCGTGGACATCGCAATCCCCCGCGGCCACCGCACCCCGGCCACCACCGGCGCGATCACCTGGCACCACTTCGACCGCGGCACCTTCGCCCTCGGCCGCACCGAAATCACCATCCCCGGTACCGACCACAAGATCGGGCTCTACAGCGCCGAACGCAGCATCGCCGACGCCTTCCGGCTCCGCGGCGCCCTCGGCTACGAGCTCGGCGTCAACGCCCTGAAGGAATGGCTGCGTCGCGGCGGCAAACCTGCCCACCTGATCGAACTGGCCGACCAACTCCCCCGAGCCAGGCAACCCCTGCTGCAGGCGCTGCAGGTGATCGCGTGACCGGCGAACTGGCCTACCGAGCCCTCGCCCGGCTCGCGCGCCGCGACCTCAGGCAGAACGGACGCCCGGCCGCCTTCGCCGAGTATCTCACCCGCCACTTCCTGGAATCATTCCTCCACCGACTCACCCTGAGCCCCCACGCGGGCGGCTTCGTCCTCAAGGGTGGGGTCCTGCTCGCCGTCTACGGAGCCCGGCGCCCCACCAAGGACGTCGACTCCCAAGCGATCAGCGCCACCCTCACCCCCAAACACCTCGCAGACGTCGCCCGCGCCCTCGCAGCCATCGACACCGACGACGGCGTCGAGTTCGACACCGCCACAATCAACGTGCAGCAGATCCGCGACGAAGCCGACTACCCAGGACTGCGCCTCCGCATGCAGGCCACCCTCCACACCGCCCACGGGACCATCGTCTGGGACGTCTCCACCGGCGACCCCATCGTGCCCGCCCCACGGTTGGTGCACGTGCCTCGCGCCCTCGGTGACGACATACACATCCTTGGCTACGCCCCAGAGACCGCCATCGCCGAGAAGGGCGTCACTATCCTCGAGCGCGGCATCACCAGCACGAGGTGGCGCGACTACGTCGACATCGTCCAACTCAGCCGCAACCGCCTGCTCGACCCCACCCTGCTACGCGCCGCCGCCGAGGCAGTCGCCGCCCACCGGCGCGTCAACCTCGAGGCTGTCTCCCCCCACCTCACCGGCTACGGCTCGATCGCCCAACCGAAATGGGCCGCCTGGCGACGCAAGGAAGGCTTCGAAACGATCTGCGAAGAACGCCTCGACGACCAAGTACTGCTCGTCGCCCACATCCTCGACCCAGTCTTCGGCGCCTTGCCTCCACACATTTCCGACTGAGCCCGTCACGCCAAGACCGAAGCAGAAGGGGAACAGTGCAGGTGCGACCTTGCCCGTGATACTCAGTCGCAAACCCGTCGGGTAGCTTCAACGTCGCCACGCGGACGGGGACTCCTCGCTCCGATCGGAGACTGGACGACGACCCACAGGGTCGCCGACCCTGTCCATTTCGCAGCCGTCAGCGTTGCCTCACCCAGTTTGTCGAAGACAACGCTCGCCCGAGACGTGTCGGACGCCGAGCTTCTGACAAGAACTTCGCTAGCCCCAGCCGGTTTCTTGGGGCTTAGATGGGACTTCAGATGTCCGCTCCGGTCCCTAAGCCCACCCTTCTGGGCCACGATCGCAGGACGAAACCCGCAGTCACAGCCATGAGACCTCGTGCGGCGACAGGTTTTCGTCCTGCGATCTCGCGTGGTATAACGCCTAGCCAGAGCCACATTACCGTCGGGGCGACAGGACTCGAACCTGCGGTCTCCTGCTCCCAAAGCAGGCGCGCT
>CALMKG010000392.1 GCA_937867175.1 uncultured Propionibacterium sp.
GCTGATCGCCGACCTGCTCGGCATGGACGAGGCTGAGGCGCGCGCCTCGCTGACCGGGCTGGTGTTCACCGATCCGGTCACCGATGAACTCATCCACGCCCCGGCGTACCTCTCCGGCGATGTGCGCGTGAAACTGGAGCAGGCCACGGCGCGCGCGACCGACGACGCAGAGTTTCAGACGAACGTGGACGCGCTGGCCGAGGTCGTACCCGACGCGCTCGGTGTGCAGGAAATCAGCGCCCGCATGGGAGCGGTGTGGATCAGCGCCGAGGTGCACGCGCAGTTCCTGAACGAGCTGCTGCGCACCAGCGACGTGAACGTGGAGAACCCGCTGCCGGGCATGTGGGAAGTGCGCGGCGGCCGCCAAGGGCTGCTGGCCACCAGCGAGTGGGGAACCGAACGCCGCCCCGCACCGGACATCGCCCAGGCGATCATGGAACAGCGAACCCTGCTCGTCTACGACGAGATCGAGGACGTCGACGGCAAGAAGCGTCGCGTGCTCAACCCGCTAGAGACCACCGCCGCGCAGGAGAAAGCCGACGCTCTGCAAGAGAGGTTCGCCGAGTGGGTGTTCGAAGACCCCGAACGTGCCCGCACCCTCGTGACCGAGTACAACCGGCGCTTCAACTCCATCGTGCTCAGGGACTACACCGACGCGGGTGAGTACCTCAGCCTGCCGGGGCTGGCGGAGAACTTCACTCCTCGTCCGCACCAACGCTCGGCGGTCGCGCGCATGATCGCCGAACCCTCCGCCGGGCTATTCCACGAGGTCGGAGCGGGCAAGACGGCGGAAATGATCATGGGCGTGATGGAGATGCGCCGCATGGGGCTGATCGACAAGCCCGTGCTGGTAATCCCGAACCACATGCTGGAACAGTTCAGCCGCGAATGGCTGCAAATCTATCCGCAGGCCCGGATTCTCGCCGCCTCCAGCAAAGACCTCACCGCCGACAAGCGCCGCCTGTTCGTCGCGCGGGCCTCGGCGAACGAGTGGGATGGGGTGCTGGTGACACAGGGCGCGTTCGAGAAGATTCCGCTGCGCGTCAAGACTCAGCAGGCGTACATCCAAGCCCAGGTGGACGAGATGCGGGACGTGCTCGCCACCGCGACGGGCGAGAACGCCATGAGCGTCAAGCGCATCCAGCGCAAGCTGCTCCAGCTGGAGAACAAGGTCAAAGCCCGCATCGACACCACCCGGGATGCCGGGGTGTGTTTCGAGGACACCGGCATCGACTACGTGGTCGTCGACGAGATGCACATGTACAAGAACCTTGCCACCGAATCCAACATCGCTGACGCCGCGATCGAGGGTTCCAACCGCGCCAGCGATCTGCACATGAAGCTCGAATACCTGCGCTCGCAAGGCCGCGAGCGAGTCGTCACCGGGGCGACCGCGACACCGATCTCGAACTCGGTGACCGAGGCGTTCGTGATGCAGAAGTACCTGCGCCCGGACTTGCTGGAGGCGGCCGGGATCGGCGCGTTCGATGCGTGGGCGGCGACGTTCGGGCAGACCGTCACGCAGATGGAGATGGCCCCCACCGGCAACAACACGTTCCGGATGAAGACGCGGTTCGCGAAGTTCCAGAACGTGCCCGAGATGCTGAAGCTCTGGTCGATCTTCGCCGATGTGAAGACCGCTGAGGATCTGCAACTGCCGATTCCCGATATCGCCAAACGCGAGGACGGCAGGCGGGCACCGGAAACGGTGGCGATCCAGCCCACGGTCGAGTTGGAGCAGTTCATCGAGACTCTCGGCACCCGCGCCGAGAAAGTCGCGGCCCGGTCGGTGTCGCCGAGCGAGGACAACATGCTCACCATCTCGACCGATGGGCGCAAGGCTGCGCTCGATATTCGCATGATCGTGCCGCGTGACCCCTCGGGGCCGACCAAGGTCGATCTGGCCGCCGACAGCATTCATCGGGTCTGGGAACAGACGAAGGACAACACCTACCTCGACCCGCTCACCGGGCAGGAGTCGTCCGTGCGCGGGGCGTTGCAGTTGGTGTTCTCCGACATCGGCACCCCGAACCCGAGCCGGTGGAACGCCTACGACGAACTCCGGGCGCAACTCATTGCACGCGGGATGCCTGCTGAGTCGATCCGGTACATGCACGAGGCCAAGACCGATGTGGACAAGGCCAGGTTGTTCGCCGCCGCGCGCGCCGGGCACGTCGCGGTGCTGATGGGGTCGACCGAGAAAATGGGCGTCGGCACCAACGTCCAGAACCGTGCCGTCGCCTTGTACCACCTGGACTGCCCGTGGCGACCAAGCGACATCGCCCAGCGTGAGGGCCGCATCCTGCGCCAAGGCAACCAGAACGCCGAGGTCGGCATTGTCAGGTTCGTCACCGAGCGGTCGTTCGACTCCTACATGTGGCAGGGCGTCGAACGCAAAGCCACCTTCATCGCGCAGCTCATGCGTGGGAGCCTCGACTCGCGCGAGATCGAGGAGATCGACTCATCTGCGCTCTCTGCGGCAGAAGCCAAAGCGATCAGTTCGGGCAACCCTTTGCTGTTGGAGCACTCGACCGTGCACACCGAAGTGCAACGGCTGCGCCGTCTGGAGCGCGCCTACCACCGCAACGAGTCGATGCTCGCCCATGCTCGCGACCGCGCCAGCGATCACGCACGCCGCGCCGCCTCCGATATCGACGCCCTCGAGGCGGCCCTGCCGCGTGTCACCGATACCTCCGGTGAGAAGTTCCGCATCGAGCTACGCGGCCACACCTACACCTCCCGCACCGACGCGGCCCACGCGCTCGCGTCCTGGGCGCACGAGTCTGATCTGAAATGGGCACCCCGCTACGCCACGCGCGACTACGGCACGATCGGCAAGATCAGTGGCTTCGAGGTCACCGTCTCGACCAGTCCTGCGCTCGGTGCCGAGCCGATGGTGACCGTCAGGCTCGACGCAGTGCCGCGCAGCGGCTTCACCATGACCCGCCAGTCGTTCCTCGACGGCGGCGTCGGACTCATCCAGCGCATCGAGAACCGCGCCTCCGGCATCCCCGCGCTCCTGGAGCAAGCTCGCGACGACCTCACCAGCGCCGAGCAGGAACGCGCCGACGCGGAGCAACGCATCGGCCAGCCCTTCCGCCACGCTGTGTCCCTCGCAGACGCCGAGAATGACCTCACCCGAATCGAGACCCAGCTGGCCGCGATGCAAGAAAACATCGACCATGCAGCACCGCCCGAACCCACGCCGCAGAGCCCTCCGAGCGGGCTGACCGTAGAGACGGTGCGAGCGCACCGGGCGGCGTTCGGCGTGCGAGCTGACCCGACCCGGGCGCCGAGCACCACCGGAGCGTTCACCAGCACTGGTGGCGAATCGCGTGACCTTCCCCCACGGGGACTCTGAGCGCACCTTTCCGTCACACCAGCCGAAGAGAGGCGGTGCGACGTGAACAGGAGGACGCGTGATGGGGATCAAGAACGGCACGATCATGGTCGGTCACATCGCCGGGGACCCGCGACTGACCCACAGCGAGAAGACCGGTACCCCGAGGTTCTACGCCCGCGTCGGCGTCGACCACTGGCGACGTGAAGATGACGGCACCTTCACCAAGACCGACCGGACGTTCCACGACCTCGCGGTGCGCTACAAGGCCGCCGAAGCAGCGATGGACCTGTTCAAGAAGGGCGACGACTTCATCGCCACCGGACGGTTCGAGAAGTTCACCGACCCCACCACCGGGGCCGAACGCGAGGAGTTCCGCGCCGACACCCTCACCCCGAACCCGGTCAGCACACGGCTGAGCATCGAACGCGAACCGCGCCCCGGCCCGGGGCGAGACGCGCCCGGCGTTGACCGCAACCAGGCATTCGAGCGGCCCGAGCAGTCCTCGCAAGCCCACGAGCCTGCGACGCTTGGCCGCTGAACCGGGAGCAGACCATGAGCGATCACACTCACGCACCAGCCGAAGAACCTGACGAGCGGCCAGACCCCGATCTCGACCCCGCATCGACGCCGGAACCGCACGGTGACCTCGGACCGGTGCTGGAGGAACCGCCCGGCCCGATCAACTGGAACCTCTTGACCGCTGATGAGGCAGAGCATGCCTGGTTGGAGCTGAACCAGTGGGTGAACTGGCTGCGCAGCACCTACGGGCTGCCCACCTCGGTGATTCCTCCAATGTGGCATCGGCACCCCGAGCTGCACTGGGAACTCTCCGCTCTCCACACCCACTGGCTCAACGCCTTCGATCCGCAGCAGAACGGTTCGGCACCGATCGGCTGGCATCGCGACTTCGCAGATACCCGACAGCGACTGCGCGATTGGGTCGCCGCCAGCGGCACCCGGCTCGACCGGGACCGGCCCACTCGCCAGACGATCTGGCCAGGAGAGGATGACGCCGCGCCCATCGAAGACACCCCCATCGAGAACCGTGACGAGGACTTCGTGGCGTTCGTCATCGCCGACATCGAACGCCGCCGACAGATCGAGCACGACTTCTACGCCAGCCTCAACCCTGACACCGGCGAACTCGCCTGAACGTCCGAAGAACACTCGTGGGGTCGAGCCACACAGCTCGACCCCACACGCATGCCCTTCCCGAGTGTCAGCTGACCCGGTAGAATCAAGGGAACAGGCGACATTACATCAGCTAGGCCGTCACCCTCCGTGGAGGCGGCATGACGAGCCGGGCATCCCGCCCAGGTGAGTCCATCCCATCAAGGCGTCGCCACTTGGGAGGACTCCGTCATGCTCCGACTGATCTGGAACACTAGCACCCGCATCCGCACCTTTATGCGCGTCTGGATGCCCACCAACATTCTGCTCGACGCACTGCGCACCAGGCGAGGGCTGCGCTGGGGCATCCCGGCCATGCTGCTCTCCGTCGTCTACTTCGCGACCGCCTACTGGTGCACCACGCTCATCGCCGATGGCGGCCCCGGTTGGCTGCACCTGATCGTGCTGCTGTGCATCATCAATGCGTTCAAGTTCCTCATCAACGGCCCCATCACAGCCGCCCGACTCATCAGCGTCCGTCGCCGTGAACGCAAGCACGACCACCCGCGCCGACAGGTACCGAGTGCACCTGTAGGGCATGAGGCATTACCGGACGACGAACACGGGGCGGCGTATCTCAGCCGAACCTCGGGTGCGCTCCACACCTGATCGCGCCCGTCTGGTCGACCTCGTGCTGCACCTCGCCGACGAACTCCACGCCCACGAACTCGATGAACGCCAGCGCCGACTCGGCGCTCCGAGCATCCACGACGCATCACCATCTGCTCCGGCAGATGAGCAAGGAACAGATCACGATGACACTCCTCGCCCCGAACACTGAGACCGACTCCGCCCCGATGTTCACGGCAGTCACCTACCAGCGAGTCTCCACCAAAGAACAAGCAGCCAAGGGCGGACGCGACGAAGGGTTCTCGATCCCCGCCCAACGTGAGGCCAACGCCCGCAAAGCCGAGTCTCTCGGCGCGCGGGTCGTGGCGGAGTTCGTCGACGCCGGAGAATCTGCCCGCTCAGCTGACCGACCCGACCTGCAACGGATGCTCGAATACATCGCGACCCATCAGGTCAGCTACTGCATCGTGCACAAAGTCGACCGCCTCGCCCGCAACCGGGTCGACGATGTGGAGATCCACCGCCGCCTCGTCGAAGCAGGAGTAACGCTGGTCTCAGCGACGGAGAACATCGACGAGACACCCTCGGGAATGCTGCTGCACGGCATCATGTCGTCCATCGCCGAGTTCTACTCCAAGAACCTCGCCACCGAAGTCACCAAAGGCCTCACGCAGAAGTTCGAGACCGGCGGCACCCCGATGCGTGCACCCATCGGCTACCTCAACGTCCGCAAGCGCGACGAACAGGGCCGCGAATACCGCACCGTGGAGATCGACCCCGAACGCGCGCCGCTCATCCGATGGGTATTCGAGCAGTACGCCACTGGGGACCGCACCGTCGTTGACCTGCTCGCCGAGGTCACCGCGCGCGGCCTGACCACTGTGCCCACTCCCAAGCGCCCCTCCGGTCCGATGGCACGGTCCGGGTTCTTCAAGATCCTGCGCAACCCCTACTACATCGGCATCGTCCGCTACAAAGGCGCAGAACAGCCCGGCACCCACGAACCCCTCATCGACATCGACACCTGGCAGCACGTCCAACGACTCCTCGACTCGCGCAAGATTGCCTCTGAACGGCGACGTTCACACGACCACTACCTCAAAG
>CALMKG010000393.1 GCA_937867175.1 uncultured Propionibacterium sp.
GCGATGAGGGTGCGCTTCATGAGCGTCCTTCCTGAGCCCGAGGCGCCCGACGTGCGGGCCTTCGGCACCAGTCTTGACGACATGGCCGACTGGTGACCGACCGCGTCGTTCTGCGAGGCGGGTGCAAGGTGGTGTCCTTCCCTCCGAGTGGGGGCTTCTAACTCTGAAGACAACATGCGGGGTCGCGGATCGGACACCGCCGGCGAGCAATCTTCTGGACGGGCAATCGAACTCGGCCGTCGAGAGAGTCGACGCGCTGGTACCGGTGGCTGGTTGCAAGCGGGCCGCACGTCCCAGCTGGAGAGGTGACGGTGGCTATCGCGGGGCCTCGGGACACGGAGTCCTGCCGGAGGAGACAGAGCCCCCGGTGGCTTCTGCTGACACGTCTCCATGACCGCGTCCCTTCCCGCCCGGCCCGAACCGGGACCTCCATTGTCAGTGGTGCCGTCAAGCCCGCCCGTACTGGCTTGTCCCGCGGCTCGCGCCACCGGGTCCTGTTCTGCAGTACTCTGAGCATGACACAAGAACGGCGCTAAAGGCAGTTCTTACATGCATCCGGCGCGTTTCGAGGTCCGGCACAATGCAGCCGTGCCACGTCTCTCGCAGCCGCCGAACATGCCCGAGGAGGTGCTGGCGATGCTCGAGGCGATTGGCAACAGCGCACGAACCGAGATCCTGCGGCACCTTTCGGCACAGTCGATGAGCACGCCAGACCTAGCCGAGGCGATCGGTGTCGAACACAGTCGCGTTCTTCGCCATCTCGCCGTACTCGAAGACCTCGGTCTCGTCTCGGCCGATCACCCCCGCGGTTCACGCCGTGGTGTCGGCCGCGTCGTGATGTGGGAGACCAACAAAGAGCGTGTCAAAGAGATCGCCGACGCGTGGCGGTCGTATGCCTCCGGTCAACCGAATCCGCGTGGGTGGTAGCCGACCGGCGTGGGCAGCGCCTGTCAGCCGCCTCCCTGGCCCGGGCTAGGCGGTCACCGAGGTGTGTGGGGCCTCGTGACTACCGCACGAGCGGTTCGACGGCTTGCCAGAGCTTGAGCAGGTCACGCGCAAACTCGTCTTGGTGGCCGTCGAGGAATCGCGACATTCCGCGGACCTCAGCGATGGCCTCCCGCGCTGCGCGCATCTCCTCGGCGGTCGGTGCGGCCCCTTCAGCTGGATCGGCTCCCGCTTCTCCGCTGGTCCGCAGGTAGGCGGCAGCACGAGCGCGGAGCTGCTCAGCCTGTCGCTCGTGGTGCGCGAGCTGGGCCTGGATGCGCCGAAGATCCCGCTCGGCCGCGCGGCGGCATTCCTCGTCGTGGAAGTCCTTGGGGCGCCCGCGTGCCGATGTACGGATGAACTGCTCGTCGCACCGAGGGTTGGCGCAGGTGGCCTGCTGCCCGCCGAGGCCAAGGTTCTCGCGCTCGGGGAGGTCGATGACGCGGCGTTCGGCCACGACACCTCCCCTCGACGTTTGAATATTCGCGCGGAAATCGAGTGCCAGTCTAAGGCGACACCGCTGGTCAGACTGGCAAGGCACGCCACCTGCCTCCCGAGGGTCCGAGCACCACGCCGCTCCACTGCCAAATCAATCTGCGCGAAAATCCTGCTCGCCACAATGGGATCAGCCCGCCACACGTCGCGGATTTCTAGAAATTCTCGACACGCCAGGGACGGGCTCCCGGCCGACTGGCGACCTCCACGATTGGATGAAGTGCATGGGACGCAGGGCGAAGGGCGATCGTCACAAGGTCGTGTCCAGCATGCCTCCAGCGGTGGCAGACCTGGTCAGGGCCGAAGCCGAGGCGCTTGGTTGCTACATCGGTGACTACCTCGGATGGCTGGTCGCCAGCCAAGTAGGCATCGCGATGGACCCGCCAGTCGGCGAGGTGACTGATCATCCCGAGCCCTCCCCCGCCTTCGACGGCCGCATGCGCTACCCGGCCATGGTGCCGCGTCCTGCGGCCGACGTAGTCATCGAACTGGCTGACGCCCGCGGCGTCACCATGGGTGACGTCGTCACCGAACTCGCGTGCGCACGGTTCGGTGTCCCCTTCACCGCCCGGGTGAAGAAGAAGTCTCTCGAAGCCTCGACAGCTCGCTCTGCCCGGCAGGGAGCCGCATGACCGATTGACCGGGTCAGGGCAGTGCCCTGAAAACGACAAAGGCCCCGCTGCAACGGGACCAAGTCGGATGCTCCACCGGGCTGCAACCCGGATTCGCGAAGTTATGAGAACCACCAGAGGAGGCTTTGTGCTGCCCACTTTAGAGCAGTGCGACACCGCGGCAGAGTCATTCCCGCGCGGGCGTGTCGACGCTCGCCGCGCACGCATCTCCCCTGCGCTGGCGATCGGGTCGCGGACCGGTGCTCACCTGGTCGTCGAGCTGGATGCCGTGACCCGGCCCATGAGTTTCCTGTCCCGTCGTACGTGGAGGGAGGTAGGTGCCGCCGGCGGAAGCCGCGGCGGGCGTGGATCGCCCTAGAAATGACGAAAGGCCCCGTTGGCGCGGGACCTTGACCGTCTTGGTACCGGGACCAGTTGGCGCTGGTGAACCCCGGTGGGTGCCTCTGAAAGGAGGTAAATCGAGTTGTTGCCGGTAACTGTACCGGCGTCGCGTGGCGATGCCGCACACCCTGACGCGGGTCGGCGTGTCTCTCCGGGCCTGTTGGCGCTCGATGAGCACCTGTTCAACCCTGACGCGACCCAGTGGCTGCTGATCGATGCCGACAACGAGGCTGTCCCCAAGACGACGGTCCCCTCACTGCGTGACGGGCTCGACCTGGTCGGCAAGGGCCGGATCGCGGCACTGGTGGGCCACCTACGCGACGGCGTGGGCGTGGTCGACGTCGACGTGCCCGGCGAGTTCGGTGACTTCCTCGCCGCCGAGATCACCGACTGGCTGACCCGCCGCGACTGCTGGGTGCTCGAGCGCCCCTCGGGCGGCGCGAAGGGCCGCTGGCACATCTTCTTTGCCCACCGCGACTTCCACTACTCCCCCGCCGCAACCCGCACCGGGCTGGCCGCCCAGGTCAGCGACTACCTGAGCGGCCTCGCTGCTGATGTGGGGGTCCCGCGCGGTGAGCTCGACCTGCGTGACGCTGTCCGACCGCTCTCCTCCCCGCACCGCCACGGCGCGATCACCAGCCCGAAGGGCGACCTCCGCCAGGCACTGCGCGGCCTCAAGCGTGTCCTCCCAGCCGCGCCCGCCCCGTCGCCGCTACGACCCCGCTGCAAGATCAAACCGCCCACCACCGGGGGCAAGAACACGTCCGCGGCCGCGGCCACCGGGTTCGTGGTGCCGCTGGCATTGCAGCGGTGGAAGCGCCAACTGCGGCCCGAGTGGCGCCACTACCTGGTCGACGGCCAGGTCCCGGACGGGTCGTGGGCCGCCGGCGCGACGAAGACGCGTGGCGCGCTCGAGGTGGACCGGTCACTGGTTGAGGCCGCCTGCACACGTGAGCTGGTGTGGGCGATCGGCGACCCGGAGATGGCGTGGCGGCTGATCCGTGAGTCCCACCCGCGGGTGATGACCAAGGCCAAGCACCAGGGCTACTCGTGGTGGATCACCTACGTGTGGAACGAGCTCGTCCGCACCGCCAGCGAGTTCAACACCCCCACCGACCAGCCCAGCAAGCCGATCCAGGCCCCGCCGGCGGACGTCGTCGACGCCGTCACCGACGCCCGCGCGGAGCTCAGCCGCGTCATGTGGACCGTACCCGCGAGGAAGCGCGCAGCGCTGCTGCTGGTTGGACACCACCTCTTGGACCGGGTCCTGCGCGAGGGCCGGCTACGCGTTCCCTGCCCTGAGCGCGACCTGCTGCTCGACACCGGCCTGGGCGACCGCAAGACCATCCGCGCCGCCCTCGCTCTGCTCAACGGGCGCCTCGGGACGCTCCACACCGACTGCCTGTCCCTGACCGAACGCGACTCCACCTCCTACGAGTTCGAAATCAACTCCGCCGAAAGCAGGGAGGGACGGCAAATCCCCCCACCTGCGTTTGACCCACCCCCGCCGGCCCGCGGCCTCTGGGCCACCCTGCCCCGCTCCAGCCACAGCCTCTGGCGCACCCTGCTGACCTCCAGCACCCCGCTGGACCTGACTGAGCTGGCAGGGAAGGCAGGTCTGGTGGAAGCAGTCGGCCAGGAGCCGTCGAAGTCGCAGAGGTCCACCGCGAAGGCGGCGCTAGTCGCGCTGAGCAAGGCCGGGATGGCCCGGGTCGACGAGCACGGCCGCTGGCATCCCGCCACCCGGCCCCGCTCGGTCCAGGTCGACCAGGCCGCGGCCGCGGCGTACGCCCGCCAACTCGAGGTCGTCGAAGCCGAACGAGCCGCCTACCGAGCCGGAACCACCTCGAGCTGGACCGCCGGCCGCGCACGCGCCTACAAAGCCGCCAAGGCACGAGAGAAGGCCTGGTGGGACAACCTCTCCCCCGCGGCCCGCGCCGAACGCACCGCAGCGAAGCGGCTCGAGTTCGACCAGATGTCCCTCGCCCAGCAGGCCAAACGCAAGGCAGAACTCGCCGAGCGACGCCAGCGCGCCGGCATCGACGAACTCGACCACTACCAGACCTGGCTCACCACCCTCCCGGCCGACCAGTACGTCGAACGCAGCCTGGAACGCAAACAACGCTTCCATGCCCTCTCCCCCGCCGAACGAGGCGCCTCCGTGGCAGCGTGGGAGCGGCACCGACTCCGGTACGGCCTCACCGCGCAGCGACTCGGCACACCGCTGGTCGACGAGCGGCCACAGAGCCCCGACGTCGAGCAGGCAGCCCTACTCCCCAACGGGCCAGCGACCCGCGACGCAGCGTTCCTCGAGCGCCAGGGCCACTTGTTCGACAAGCGCGCCGAACAGCAGGCAGCGGGCTAGCAGCGGGAAGTCATCACTCGGCGGGGGGCAGTTCGCGGCGGGCGAGGCGTTCACGCGCGTCACGCAGGATCGCCTGGAGCCGCTGCTCCAACTCGGCCTTCGGCGGCAGCGCGGTCCAGTACTCCGCGACCACGATCCCGTCCTTGTGCATCTCCAGCAGCTCGACCTGCTCGCGGCTGGCCTCGGTGCACAAGATCAGCCCGATCGGTGCCTCCTCGCCCTCAGTACGTTCGTAGCGGTTGAGCCACTTCAGATACAGCTTCATCTGACCCTCGTGGCGGGCGTCGAACCTCCCGATCTTGAGCTCCACGGCCACCAGGCGGCGTAGCGGCCGACTGAAGAACAACAGGTCGAGATGGAAGTCGTCGCCGTCGATGATCATCCGCTTCTGACGCGCGACGAAGCTGAACCCGGACCCGACCTCGAGCAGAAACGCCTCCAGGTCGCGGAGAATCGCCGCCTCAAGGTCCGCCTCGGCGTAACCGTCATGGAGGCCGAGGAAGTCGAGCAGATACGGGTCACTGAACGTGTCGGCCGGCACCATCGACCCCGGCTCGATCTGCGAGTTCGCGATCTCACGCCGCTCGAATGCCTTGCGCTGGATCGCCCCCTTGAGCTCGCGAACAGTGAGCCGGCGGGCAACCACCTGGTCCGCGTAGAAGGCCCTCGCCTCGTCCGACCTGAGCGGCAGAAGGGCCACGATGTGCGTCCAACTCAACTTCTGCGCCAGCGACGCAACAATCTCGGCGTCGGGGAACTGCCGGGAGAACTTGACCATTCGAGTGAGGTTCGGCTCGTTGAAGCCCCTCCCGAACCGTCTCGTCAATTCCTGCGCCAGCGACGCAAGAATCTGGGAGCCGTACGCCGCTCGCTGTCCGCCGAGCACCTCGGAGTCGATCAGCGAGCCAACCTGCCAGTAGGTCATCGTCAGCGTCGCGTTGGCGTACGAGGCAACCGCCTCACGGGCCTCATGGACCAGCGACGACACGCGCTCGACCAGGTCGTCCGACGTTGCAGCCGGACTGCCCGCAGGTGCACGCACGGGGCTCGTGTCGCGCTCCTGCCTCGCCGGGGTCGCTTTGCTCATCCGGGTGAGTCTCCCAGCACCGTCCGAGAATCACGGCCAGCCGAGGGTGCGTCGCGACCGTTTTCGGTGCCAGCCGGATCGCTTGAGAGTCTCGGCGTCGAAGGGGGTGCCCAGTCGGGTACGACGGCGAGCGAGCGAGCCTCCTTCGTCGAGGTGAGCGCTCCCCGTCGGTGCAACACGTCGATCATGGGCGAGGCCATTTGGCCATCGACCCCGAGCGCGGCGGCCAGCTCGCGCCAGGTTGGCCCCTCCCCCGTCTGCTCCCAAACCTGGGCGACGTGGTCGCGGGCCGCCAGAACATGCTCATCAGCCAACGCGTTCGCCTGGGCACGTCGCTGAGCGGCCCGCGCCCGGGCCACCTCGCGGCGCCGCTTCTCCTCCGCGTAGATCTCTCGTACGTCCGGCACCTCGTCGCCGCCCATGGCAGCGTTCAACACGCTCACGGCCGCCTTCCACCGCGGCAAGCCAGGCTTGCCGGCGTGGGTGACGAATCGACGATGCACTTCGAGAACCTCGGCAGTGATCGGCCGATTGAACCCGGCTGCGCGCAGCAGCTCATCGACCCGCTCATCGCTGGCCTTGGGGCGCGAGAGCCGAGCGCGACGAGCTTGGGTCGCGGGCTCGCTGTCGACGCTCGCCGGCCCGGGGTTCGCGTGCGACGCGGTCGAGGTTTGATTGGCATCGGTCCTGCTGCCACGAACGGTGTGGCCGCAGGACTGGCACACCGCATAGGGCCACTCCCCCGCGGCAGCTGGCCGGGTCCGGTCGACCTCGCGGCGCAACTCAACCCAGGTGTCCGCCGACCCGCACGCCCGGCAAGGTCGGCCCAACCGGCGTCGTGGATGAGTTCCCCGAGCAGCCGGCTCGACTCGCGTCCTCACCATCTCCCCTTCGTGTGGCGGAGCAAACTCAGGCCAGGTAGGCCGCGAGAACGGCGGCCACGAACGGAGAGCGCTTGTCCTGGCCGTGCTTCTTGGCCAACTGGTCGATCACGGCGAGGTTGCCCGACTTGATCCGCAGCGACACCCCCACGAATCGCTCGCCCGCACCACTCTTGCCACGGTCGAACAGCCCGTCGCTGACCGTCGGACGCTCCGCCGCAGCCGCCACCACGGCGCTGAGCGTGGACTGGTTGGCCACGATGGCGTCGAGCAAGACGTCGACCTGGGAGGTGCGGTCGGTCTTCGCCCGCTCGCGCCACGCCTCGGCCAGTGTGAACGGAACTGAGACCGAAACCGACTTCATGGTCTCGGCCATCGCGCTTGCCTTCGGCTTGCGCTCAACCGACTTGGGCGGCCGCGGCTTCCTCACTGGACCAGCTGCCGCAGCGGCCGGCTCCTCAGGCTCCGTCGGGGCCGGGATGTCCTCGACAGGCGCCAACGTCGGTGTGACCTTGTCCTCGACGTCCGCGTCCTCGACGGTCGCCGGCGACGGCGCAGCAGGCACCGGAGCCAGCGTCCGCGGGCGCTGGGTGGGCCCCGGCAGATCGGTGGGCTTCTTCAAACCCTCGATCGGCTTCATCGGCTCGCGACGGCTCATGCGCTGGCCGCCGCTTCGAACCGGTCGATCCGGGTCAGGATGGCGTTCGTGAGCAGCAGGTGGTCGCCCGCCAGGCCCCCGACGCTGCCCGGGATGCGGTCCACCTTCTTGCCCTCACGAAGGGCCTGCCACCACGGCTCGCCCGACTCCTCCTCCTGGGCCATCTCAGCCAACTCGTGAACGAGCTTCCCGGCATTGCGCGCGTCCACCGCCGCGTTCGAGTGCCGCACGAAGATGACCTCGCCCTCCGAATCCTGGAAGACGTCGGCAGCGTCGCCGAGAACCGCTTGAATGTCTTCGATCGCGTTCCGCTTGATCCGCCCAGCGTTCGTGTCGAAGTCGTACGGCACAACCCCGAGGATCTCCACGTCGGGGTTCGCCGGCCGCACCTCCTTCAACTCCTCTGCCAGGTCGCGCAGGTTCCCGATGCTCGACCGGTCTGCCTTGGTCGGGATCACCAGCCACCGGGTTGCCCCGAACACCAGTTGCAACACGTCGGGGCGATCCGGAGGCGTGTCGATGACGATCAGGTCGTAGTCGCGGGCGATCGGCGCCAGAGCCTCGGCCAGCATGAGTCGAAACTCGGTGCCGCGGCGACGCTTCCCGGCCAGAACGTCTTCGATGGTCTTGAGCATCTCGCGACCCATCGGGATCACGTCGAGGTTCGGACGCACTTCGCGAATCACGGGCTGGAGCGGCTTGTTCGCGTCAAGGACCTGGAGCATGTGCGCGCCGCGGTCGTTCGCCTCGCTGTTCTTGTAGCCCATGTCGTCCCCCGCGTCGCCCTGGGCATCGAAGTCGACGAAGAGCACCTTCCAGCCGGCAGCTGCGGACAGTGCGGCGAAGTTGGCCGAGCAGCTCGTCTTGCCGACGCCGCCCTTGCCGTTGGCGAAGGTGATGACGCGGCTGAGCACGTCCTGGGTCAATCGCGGACTGGTCACGGCCATCTCGGCCAAGTTGGGCGCCATGGGGAAGACGGGGCCTCTCTGTGTGGTCGATAGCAGTACGGGTCGATGATGTCGCACCACACCATCGCTGAGCGGTAGCGACACGCGGTAGTGCGGTGCGGCTGTGCGGTGCGGTAGTGGGCTGCGGTACGGCATGCCGTGACGCACGCCCCTGCCGTGCAGCGTTGCCGCTAAGAACGAGTGCAGCGCAGCACCGCTGCACGCTAGTGCGTCACGATGCTGCGATCAGATACTGCACTGCAACGATGAGCAACGGCATCGCGGCGCTGTGGTGAACCGAAGCACCGCAACAAGTGCTGGGCCCTGGTGCCACAAGCCTCCATTGCAACGCGGCATGCCCGACCAATGCCGCCGAGCGCCACCGCTGATAAGTACGGCGGCGCAGTAGGGCGGTGCGTTACCCGGCTGCGGTAGTGCGGGGCGGTAGTGCGGTGCGGTAGTTTTGTGCGGCATTGCAGTGCGGTTCGGGGAGTGGTCGGCGGATCGCCTGTGAGGCGCTGGCCTCGTGAGGCGTGGT
>CALMKG010000394.1 GCA_937867175.1 uncultured Propionibacterium sp.
TCGCGAGTGTTCGGCGCGTAGTCCTTGCCGTACTCGTCGCGGATGAAGTCCATGATCGCCCGTGTTCCGAGCATCGGGTTGGCTGCCTCTGCCCATGACTCAGCGGGTGTAAGCCGTAGGAGGGCCAGGAGCACGAGCGCGGAACGCTCGTTGCTGCGCTCTGCATCCATGCCGAGCGTCTCCAGGGCGATGCGGGCATCTTCGACTCGTTCGTAGGCGTCGTTGCTCAGCTCGCTCATGCGGCAATCAACTCCTTGACAAGAGAGTCGACCTCGACCTGCGACACGACGGCGTTCCGCCCGAGGCAACGCAGGGTCTCCACGCTTGGGAACCGCAGGGTGCGGAGATCGGTGGCGTTGACCTGAGTGTGGCCCGAGAAGGTACGGAAGAACTTGTCGATTACCGACGAGTTGAGCCAGACCGAGATGCCTCTGGCGAGGTCTTCGTCCAGCCCGCGACCTCCGATGTGGAACACGTTGAGGTGGTTCTCGAAGGCCACTTCACCAGGGTTGTCGTTAGGCGACTAGACTGATGCCACGATCCGGCGGCGCTCTTCCTTCGCACTGAACCGTTTGACGACGGTGTACCAGCCCTCCGGGAGGATCATCGCCCGGTGTTTGTCGTCGATCGGTTGGAACCATTGAGGCTTGCGGCTTGCCCGAGGCCAGAGCACTCCACCGTCCCGGAGATTGCCCGGATAGATCAGCGGTACCGCCTCCGGCAGTTCGACGCCGCTAAGCGCATGGCGTGAACGGAAGTCCACCACCCGCCCGGTCGACACCTGTACGCCAAGATCGGTCAGTGCGCAAGGCTGGGACAGCACCAGCTCGGCAACCCTGGTGTCCTCGACATCGGTTGCCAGTCGGATGAATCGGTTGGGGTCATCTGGGAAGACGACATCGTCGTAGGGTACGAGGCGCGACGCGATGTCGTCGGTGTGGTCGCGGCTGACCGAAAGCTCAACGACATCGGGACTAGCTCCCCGAGTTCCAGAGAAGATGACGTTCTCCTGAAGCACGCCCGTGTCGGCGAACACAGTCGAGCGGGAGTCGAAGACGTGTACCCGGTCAAGCGCGATGGAGTCGAGCAAGTGGGAGCGAAAACCGCCGAAGTACGGGCCGTTGAAGAATGATCGGGGTGTGATCGCAACAACCTGCCCACCAGGACGCAGCGCTGCGATAGACAGGGCAAGGACCGCAGCGTAGAGGTTCGGAGTATCGACTCCGGCGGCACGCATGGCGGTTCGGTGTGTGCTTGACGCCGCGAGCTTGCCGTAAGGCGGATTCTCGATTACTAGATCGAACTGTGCATCCAGACTGAGTGAGGCATCTAAGCCCGTGGAATCGAGAATGAAATCGGCCACGACGGCCTCCGCCACCACTCGACCTTCCCCAGCGCGCTCGCACTCGGCGAGGGTTGCCTGAAGGTGTGGCAGCATGGCGGGGTCTCGTTCGACTGCGACGATCTCTACCGACAACTCCGGCCGCTCTGTCAACACGCGGCTCACCAAAGCTGCGGTGAGCACGCCTGAGCCGGCTCCAGGATCGAGCACGCGCAGTGTGCCGGTCGATGGCAGGCTCGGCAGGGAGGCAATCAGCTGAGCGGCGGCGGCGGGGGTGAAGAACTGCCCCAGGTCGCTCTGCGTACGCGCGTCGAGGCCGCCGAGGGCGGCGACTCGCTCGACCTCGGCGATGCCCAAGAGGTCTATCGCCAACACCCTCTCATCGTATCTGGGACCACCGACAGCGACCGGGGAGCACGCCGCGTGCTACTGATCCTTCGCTCCCATCGACGGATGCCGCCGGGTCATGAGCTGCATGTTGCGCCTGTGCTTGTTCCTCGGTGTCGACTCGTCGGGCGCGGCAGGGCGACGGTCATCGGCTGCTGCACGCTTCACGAGCGCCTCGTAGAGGACTTCGACGTTGTTGTAGAGATCCCAGAACCTTGGCTGGTCGGGGTTGAGTGCTTCGTAGTTCTCGTCGGCGACGTTGTCGATGAGCACCCACATGGCCTGGACGAGAGCATCGTTGTCGTAGAGCACAGCATCGATGCAGTCGCTCCTCGGATGAGGTACCTCGATGCGGCGCTCCCGCACCTCGGTGACGAGTCTCTCAACGATCTGCACCTTGACCGCGCCGTCGCGGTGGGCGCGGCGGTCTTCGTAGGCGGCCTTGCGGCAGGCGGGCGAGCAGTACAGGCGCGGCCTGCCCGTGGACTTCACTTCCTTGAGCTTGGTGCCGCATCTGGCGCAGGTGGCGGGTAGCTCGACTCGGCGCTCGACACGCACGGTCCGGTCGCGGCGACGCTGCTCCGCTTGCTTCCGTTCACGGAGGCGTGCGGCCTGGTTGGCGTTGATCTCGCTGAGCAGCACGATCACGCGCTTCTGCTCCGCCCGCACCGTCGAGTCTGGTTCGTCCCGATCAACCGCGGCGAGCTTCTTGAGCACGCGCCTGTTGAGCGTCGGGAGTGCCATGGTGGCTTCGAGTAGCTCGGCTTCGGTGCCGGATTCGAGGGCGGCGACCCAGCGGGCGTAGCGGCCGTTGAAGTCGGTCGCTGTGGGGTCGTAGCGTTTGGTGGCCATGTTCTACGGTACGTCGGTTTCGTCACCGACGTTAGTGGCGATGTCGGCGGACGCGCGATATTGAGTGCGGGCTTTATTGGCCGCGTTGGGCGACGTAGCTGGACCAGTCTCGGGCGGCGAGGGCTGCCCATCTGATGGCGGTGGTGTCGGCGATGCCGATGAGGTCGGCGAGCACGGGTGCCGGGACTTGTCCGGCGAGGGCGAACATGGCGGCGTGGCGTGAGCGTCCAGGCCTCACACCGGCGGCGACGAGGTGGCCGCGGAAGGTTTCTCTGACGAGGTGTCTGCCTGGGTGGCGTCCGGGGAAGAGCCAGCCGTGGTCGGTGCTGGCGATCGAGGGGCTTCCGGGGCGTGCGAGGTGGCGTCGGATCAGGTCGTCCAGGCCGGGCGGCATCTCGATGGGGACGCTGTCGAAGGTGACGATGACTTTGCCGTCGTCGCCGAGGGTGATCTGGTCGGTGCGCATCGCGACGATCGTCTGGAGTGGTTGGGCGAACAGGAGCGTGAACAGTCCACCGATCCGCGCGTGGAGCGCGATGGTGTCGTCGTGGAGCAGTGTGTTGATCTGGTCCCAGCGGTCGGCGTCGGTGCCGATGACCTCTGGCAGTGTCGTTCCCCTCCAGGGGATCGTGATGTTGGTGTTCGCTCGCGCTCGGCTGAGCCAGGCGACAAAGGTCTGCTGGCTGTTGCGTGCGCCGGGATAGTCCGCGAGGTAGGACTCGAGTTGGGGTTGGGTCAGGCTGGCGATCGTGGTGCCGTGTCGGGCGGCCCACTGGCCGAGCCGGAAAGCGCCGTTGATGTTGCCCCGGGCGCTGTAGATCGCTGTCTTGCTCAGCTGGCCATGCTCGGCACTCCTGCGTAGGCGCCGGAGCAGGTGCCAGCGGGCGAAGCGTCCGACCAGCGCTCTGTCCTCGGCTTCCAGGGGTGCGAGGGTGGCATCGAGCCACCGTTCCATCTGCTCGATCGGCGCATGGTAGGCGGGCAGCACCCCGACCCCGGCGAGGAGGTCGCGCAGGTAGGTGTGCGCTCGATCAGCGGGCCGCACCCAGAAGGTGTCGTGGCTGATCGCCAGCTCTCCTCGGGCCATCATGCCAAGGAGCTTGACGCCGGTCGCGGGTGGTTTCTGTAGCCAGGTGATGACGCTCTGTGGGCGCGGCGCGGCGATCAACTCGTCATAGAGCGGCTGGAGTTGGTGGTGGATTGCCTGGGTGCTCGGGTCGGTGAGCAGGAAGGTGAGGCGCTCGGTGAGGAAGCAGCGTGCGCACCGGTCACGGCCGTAGGGATTGTCCTCGCGGCCACAGCCGGTGCAGGCGAACACCGACTCCTCGCCGGCGCAGTCGGCGCAGACCACGATGTTGTCAGCGAACCGCGACGGGTAGGCGATCGGCCGCTGCTGGGAGCACTCCGGGCAAACTGCGGGGTGGTAGGCCAGTTGGAAGCGGCAGCGAGGGCAGATCGACCCGCCCGGGAGGCTGACGGTTCCGCCGCGAAGCCCGCATCTGACGCAGGCCGGGTTCCGCAGCCCGCGCCTCACTCGGTGACGCCGTCGGGGCGTCTGATCTTCGCGCGGATCGGGCGCAGGTCACCGATCTGTGGGCCGCCCTCGCTGCTGGTGCCGGTCTTGGCCTGCTTCTGCTCAGCGACGACCCCGACTATCAGATCGCCCGGGGCGCAGGCCAGGGCGTCGCAGAGCGCAACCAAGACCTCGGTGTTCAGCCGTTGTGGCGTCTTCGTCACCAGCCGGTAGACGTGCTCGCGGGTCAGGTGGATACCACGCTCTTCCAGCAGCGGCACCAGCTCGCTGGTTTGGAACAGGCCGCGGTCAGCCATCACCTGCCGTAGGTTCCACTGCACCTGGATCGTCCTCATGGTGTTCTCTCCTTCTCCTCGGTCCGGTAGACCCTGGCCAACGCTGCTTGCAGGGTCTTGTTCTTGAAGTCGTTGGACACCGATGTGTAGATCTCGGTGGTCGCCGTATCATTAAAAAAAAAAGGGGGGGGGGGGGGGGGGGGGGGGGGGGGGGGGGGGGGGGGGGGG
>CALMKG010000395.1 GCA_937867175.1 uncultured Propionibacterium sp.
AGTACCAGCCGTAGTTCTTGCGCTCGAAGCGCTCGATCAGGCTCTTGACGGTGGTGCGCACGCCACTGCGGGCATTGCTCTGGATGAAGGCCAGCAGTTCCTGCTCGGGCTCGGTGAGGCTGGTGGCGTCGTTGGCGAGCAGGCCGTCTTCGATCATGCGCAGATGCTTGCCGATGTCCGCTTCGTTGAAGGGAACGTCGCGCAGCATGCGCAGGTTGGGGTAGGTGACCTGAATGAGATGGTCAAAGCCCTTGAGCACGCGGGTCTGGCCGTCCTCGCTACTCACATCCACGTCCGCGGCGTTGATGATGAGCGTGGCCTTACCGAGCAGTGCGCGGGCGCGCACCTGCAGGTCGTTGAGCCGCTCGGTGTTCTGAAAACCCTTGGCGTCGAGGATGCGTTTGACGGCTTCCTGCTGGGTGTTGCTGTTCTGCCGGATGTATTTCTCGGTGCGCTTGTGCATGGTGAGGTCTTGCATGAAGCGCGCATCGGCCGGCAACACCA
The DNA here is from genome assembly GCA_937867175.1 of uncultured Propionibacterium sp. Lineage (GTDB taxonomy): Bacteria > Actinomycetota > Actinomycetes > Propionibacteriales > Propionibacteriaceae > Brooklawnia. The sequence continues at coordinate 505 of CALMKG010000395.1, forward strand.
CCCGCAACTCGTCGCGCCCCATGCTCTGCATGCGTTGCAGGGTGAGGTTGTCGAAGTTGTCGGAGAGCGGTGTGACGATGTGCAGAGCCAGTTCGTGCTCGCGGCTGAGCGCCCGGTCGTCCATCTTGCGGGTGTAGGGGTAGTCCTGCCCGTTGCTGTGGCGGATCTTGCGCTGCTTGATGACGCCGTCGAATAGCAGGGTGTCGAGTTCCTTGAGGATGTCGGCGGACTCGACCTCGGTGTTCTTGATCTCTTCCTCGATGTCCTTCTCTTCGTCGGTCAGGTACTCATAGACGTCGCCGCTGCGCTGGATGTAGGTCTGCTGTTCCAGCAGGTTGAGGGCCGCTTCGAGTTTCTTGCGCTGGGCGGGCAGGTCTTCGCCGAAGCGCTCCAGCATGAGCACGCTGAGGTTGCGCAGCGTCGCCTTGAACTCCTTGACGTACTTGACCAGGAACAGCGCCTTGAGGACGCGGACGGCGTAGGGGTCGCCAAGGTGGCGTTCCGCATTGTTGATGGCGCTCTGGATCGCGCTCTTGAGCGCGCCGCGGATGCCTTCGAACATGCGGTCGAACGTTGCCAGTTGGCCGACGGGCTCGTTGTCGATGGCCATGGCCACTTCGCGGAACACGCCCAGCATCGAACGCTCGCCGACCGAGTTGGCCTTGCCCTCGAAGCCGTTGTGCAGCGAGATGCCGCGGATGGACGACTGGAAGAGCGGAAACTGGTAGGGCACGAACGGGTAGCAGTAGATGAAGTGCTCTTCGTCGCGGAAGTTTGTGTACTGCTGCCCGCCGTCGGCAAACTCGAACAGCGTCTTGAAGTTGTTGAGCTGCTGGTCGTAGGTGGTCCTGAGCAGTTCTGAGCCGATTTCGTTCTTGGTGAGCAGACGCTTCTGGATCACCTCGGCGACATCGGCGCTGGTGAGCTTGAGCCGGTTGGCAAAGCGGGCCTGGATCTTCGAGAAGTCATTGCTTTGCTGCTTGCTCATGTCGCCGAGGACGGAGTTCATGTCCTCCTGGGCGGTGACGATGATCCATGCGCGCCCCTGACATTTGGTGGCCAGACTCTCGGCCACCGTCTGCAGGTTGGTCATCAGCTTGGTGTTCTCGGCGATGTATTGACCGACTTCATCGACGAAGAAGTTGAGGCGGAAGTTGGCCGGCTTTTTGTCGAGCCAGGCCTTGACCTGATTGCCGAAGTCTTCGATTGAGACGCTGTACTGGGCGCGGTACTTGTCGAGAATCCCCTTGGCCATCGACGGGTCGTCGCCGGTGATTTCGGCGTAGGCACGGGCGATGTTGCCGGACTCGAGCAGCGCCTGTTCCCGACCGCGTTCCCACGGCTTGCTGGCGATCCGCTGGTAGGTTTCCTTGAAGGCCTCGAGCTGGTCACGGCTGTCCAGATCGCGCTCGAACTGCGCGATGTAGCCCTGTTTGCCGAAGTAGCCGCACATCTCGTTGAAGACTTTGACGAACACCGAGAGCAAGGCGTCGACCTGCGACTTGCTGATGATGTCGGCCTTCTGGTCGATGTTGAACAGAATGCTCCTGGAGGGAATGGCGACCGCGCGCTTGAGCGCCGCGCGCAGAAGCTCATCGTCCTTCGAGATCTTGGGCAGGAAGATTTCGAGCGCGGAGCTGCCGTCGACCACGCGATTCTCCAGCAGCAGGGCGAGCATCTTGAGCAGGTGCGACTTGCCCGAGCCGAAAAAACCGGAAACCCACACCCCGTTGGCGCCGTGGTAGTCGTTGTAGGCATCAAGGAAATGCTCGAGGCGCTTGGCGACCTCGTCGGTGAGGACGTACTCGCTGAGTTCTGCGTAGAGACTGGACTCGTCGTCTGCCTTGATGACGCCCTCGATGGGGCGGCTGACGGGGTTCAGGAAAATGCGGTTGAGTTCCATCGGGTCCTTCCTCACGCCTGGGTCTCGAAGATGTTGAATGCGCGGTAGTACTTGTCGTCGTGGAGCAGCCCGAACAGTTCGAGCGAGGCGCCGTTCTCCAGCGAGTGTCGGTATTCCCCGGGGAAGAACAGCACAGTGGGCTTGTCCTTGGCCGTGCTCTGCAGGTTGTTGAGCACGTTGTGCGAGCGGATGTAGGGGAAGACCTCGCCGATGCCGGAGAGGAAGAGCACGTCGAAGTCGGTCTCGCGCAGCCGCTGGCCGATGGCGGGGATCAGGTACTCCTCGATGCCGAGCACGTTCTGGAGCAGTTCGAGCAGGCTGTCCTTGTCGACGTCGGGCTCGATCGTCAGGATTTCGTCCCACAGCCGTGAGCCTTCGCTGCTGCCCTCGCGCGCCTGCAGCAGTTCGATGCTGAGGTCGTAGAGGTTGATCTCAAGCACCTTCACCCCGCGCCCACCGAGGCACGGCAAGCTCAAGTTGCCGAGCGTGTTGATGAGCTGACGCTGCAGGCGTTGCATCTCGACCGCTTCACTGGCGCGGAACTCGCAGATGTAGAAGGGCAGGTCGTTGTTCAAGCCGCGCATCTGCAGGAAGCGCTCACTGCTGATGACCTTGACCAGATGCTCGAAGCGGTTGTGCAGCGACTGTTGGCTGACCTTCTGGCTCATTGAAGCCACCTTTGTATTTCGTTGTCCGTGGCAGGGAAGACGCGCAAGGCGTCTCGACCGCGCTGTGCGAGTAGCGCCGCTAGTGCAGGGCTCGGGATGGCCGACTGAATCTGCTGCTGGTCGGAGATCAGATCCGCCTCGCGGAGCATGCGGAACAGGTTCTGCCGCAGCTTGTGCTGGGTCGATGGGGCGATTTCGTCGAGTTCGACGTGCCAGAGCGCCTTCGCGCTGTAGAAGGCGTCGTAGTCACCGAAAGTGAGCTGATGGCGACGCAGTAAGTAGTGCTCGCGCAGAACTTCCACTGCGAAGTCGCGGATGAAGGCATAGCGTCGGCAGGTCGCGGACCAGAGCAGGTACGCGCGGTCGCGCAGACTGCCCTCGACGAGTTCCGCGAGTTCAGCCCCATTCAGGTGTTCGAGCCGAGACACCAGTTCCTTGCTGATCCGTAGGGCAGCCGCCGAGGTTCGGACCTGGAGCAGGTTGGCCGTGCGCACTTCGTCCCGGGTTTGAATCCAGTCGCGTAGCGTCAGGTAGCGCTCAGCAACGACGGGGGCCTCGCGCAGGAACAGGCCTCCGGTCGTGAAGGACAGGCGATAGCGTTCGACCGTCATGCCGAGCCGCGCGGGAGCTCGTCACTCGCTCCGCCTTTCTTGACCCAGGCGTCGACTTCCTTCTTCTGAAACTTCCAGAGTCGCCCGACACGGTGCGCCGGCATGCTGCGCTTCGCGATCCAGGCATAGACGGTGTCCTTGCTGACACC
>CALMKG010000396.1 GCA_937867175.1 uncultured Propionibacterium sp.
GTGGGTGATGAACCGGGCCACGTTGAGCGAGTCCCGGTCCAGTCTCTGGTCATAGGCCTGCTCGATCACGTCGAAGATCTGCGAGAAAACCCCGGTCATCTGATACGTGCGCGACAGGTTTCCGGTATTGAAGGCCGCATTGACCAGGTGCAATGCCAGCGGTACGGCCTCTTCTGGGGGCAACTGCACATCGAGGCGCTGGTTCAGCGCGGTAACGATTCGTTCCCCCCAGGCCAGTTCGCGTGGGTAAAGGTGGGCGATCTCGGCCCGCAACGGGTAGTCGACCTCGATGGCCTGCCGGGCGCGCTTGATGGCGAAGCTGATGTGATCGGCCACCGCGAGCACGGTGGCCGAAGATGGTTCCTGGCCACGTTCCGCCCACACCGGGGCCAGCACCTCGTCGGCGATCTGTAGGTGTTCGGGAGCGATCGAGGCGAGCATCGCGGCCACGTTGTCGGGGTTGCGGCCGTCTTCGGGCACGAACGTCCTGACCACTTTCGACTCGTCCACGCGCTGCCCGGGCCTCGTCTGGAAACCGAGTGCCCGGCCAGTCAGTACGACCTCCCGGCCCTGCTGATCGCGGGCCAGCACTACGTTGTTGTTGAAGACCCTCAAGATGCGCCGGCCGACTTCGTCCCCAGCCATCCTTGCTCCCTCTCCGCTCTTGTCCAACCCGCCAGTTGGGCGTCCGGGCGTTGCACCCGGACGCCCAACCTCGGATCAGTCGTCCAGACAATCCCCGTTGCTGGTGATCACCTGCTGGTAGTAGCCGAACGACTTCTTCCGGTACCGCGCCAGGGTGCCGGTGCCGTCGTCATTGCGATCGACGTAGATGAACCCGTACCGCTTGGACAATTGGGCCGTGGACGCACTGACCACGTCGATCGGCCCCCACCAGGTGTATCCCCACAGCTCCACACCATCCTCGATCGCCTCGCGCACCTGGATCAGGTGGTCGCGCAGGTAGGCGATGCGGTAGTCGTCCTCAACTGTTGGGACGCCGTCCACCTCGACCAGTACGTCGCGGGCACCCAGCCCGTTCTCGACGATGAACAGTGGCTTGGCCCACCGATCCCAGAACTGGTTCAACACCACGCGCAGCCCGACCGGATCAATCTGCCAGCCCCACTCGGACGCCGGCAAGGTGGGATTGGCCACCCCGCCCAGGATGTTTCCTTGTCCCCGTTCGCCACCCGAAACCGACTCGCACACGCTCATGTAGTAGCTGAAGCTCACGAAGTCGACGGTGTGGGTCAGCAACTCGCGATCGGCGTCGGTGATGTCGAGTTCGATGCCCTTCTCGCGCAGGGTGCGCAGGAAGTAGCCCGGGTAGTAGCCCCGCACATGCACATCACCGAAGGCCAGATTGGCATGGTCGGCCTGCATCGTGGCCAGCACGTCGTTCGGGTCTGGGGTGAGCGGGTAGACCGGCATCGCGAGGACCATGCATCCGACCTTCAGATCGGGGTTCACTTCGTGGGCGATCTTCGTCGCGGACGCCGACGCGACCAGTTCGTGGTGGATGGCCTGATACAGGTCGGCCTCGGAGAGCTGGTCCAGCGGCGTCCAGATACCTCCGGACATCAGCGGGGCGTGCAGCACGGAGTTGATCTCGTTGAACGTGAGCCAGTACTTCACCCGGTGCCCGTAACGCTCGAACAGGGTGCGGGCGTAGCGCTCATAGAAGCCGATCAGCTTACGGTTGACCCAGCCGTCGTAGGTCTTCGACAGATGCAGCGGGGTCTCATAGTGGCTGATGGTGATCAGTGGCTCGATGCCATGCTTCTCACACTCGTCGAGCACCCGGTCGTAGAACGCCAAGCCGGCCTCGTTGGGCTCCGTCTCGTCGCCGTTCGGGAAGATCCGGCTCCAGGCGATCGAGAACCGGAAGACCTTGAAGCCCATCTCGGCGAACAGTGCGATGTCTTCGGCATAACGATGGTAGAAGTCGATGCCTTCGAGCTTGAGGTTGTCACTGGTTGGCTGGTCGGTGGGCGGGGCTCCGAGCCCGCCCTTTGGCAGCACGTCCTGGATGGACAGCCCCTTGCCGTCTACGTCATAGGCGCCCTCGTACTGGTTTGCGGCGACCGCGCCGCCCCACAGGAACCCTTCAGGGAATCTTCTGCTCATTACCTGCTCCTTCGTTGGTGAGTGGTGTCCTCAGATGGTCACAAGTGCAGCGTCAGCGCCAGCCGCGACCTGACCGGTTGCCACTGGCGACACGTCTGCGAAGTTCGCGGTGTTGGTCACGATCATCACCGTCGTCGGGTCGTAGCCTGCGGCGCGAACGGCGTCGAGATCGACCTCGCACAAGACGTCACCCTTCTTGACCATGTCTCCCTTTGCGACTCGGGCCGAAAAGCCCACACCCTTCAGTTGCACAGTATCGATGCCGATGTGCACCAGCACCTCTACCCCGGTGGCGGTCTTGAGTCCATAAGCGTGACCGGTCTTCATCGCCACGGCCACCGTGCCATCGACGGGTGCCACGATTGTACCGTCGGTCGGGACGATACCGATGCCGCGACCCATCGCCAGGGACGCGAAGACCTTGTCAGGCACCTCGGTGAGGTCGACTGCGGTTCCCGCGACCGGTGCGCCGAGCGCGAGCTTCGTCCCGGTGACCAAGGTGGCGGCCGGAGCGTCCTCGACCAGGGC
>CALMKG010000397.1 GCA_937867175.1 uncultured Propionibacterium sp.
GGAGGATGGGGATCAACCCCGAGGGGATGACGCTGGGGCAGGCGGGGGCGGTGATCGGGCGACGCAAGGCTTGACACTGCTCCGGGCGCGGGAGTAATGTCGCGTTCATGGGTAAGCCTAAGCGCATCGACTGGTCGTCCGTTCTCGCCGAGCACGTGGGGCGGACACACACTGAGATCGCACGCATCGTCGGCTGCTCGCGGCCGGCCGTGTCCATGGCAGCCAAGCGCATCGGCGCGAAGGTGTGGCCGCGCCCGGAGGTGCGGACGCGCTTCGACTGCGCCCGCGAGGGCGACATCGTCCGCGGGGCCGTGTTCGCGAAGGTGGACACGGTTGGAGAGGACGGGTCGCTGCATGTCTCGGCGCGGTCGAGGGGCGAGGACACTCCGATCACCATCATGCCGCCGCTGGGGATCCGGCCGTTCTGGGTCGCGTCTGTCGTGCCCGTAGGGCTGTCGGGCTTCGGGTTGTCCGGGCCCGACGAGGCCGTCGAGGACCTCGTGCGCACGGCCGATGCCGTGTGGGCGGCGCAAGGCTTCGGTGGCAAGGTGGGGAAGGTCAGCGATGACCGATGGCGTCAGGTCTGCTTTGCTGCCGCCCTGCTCCAGGCGGCGGGCAGGTGAAACCCGACGTCCGCGACATCGGCGCCTGGCTGAAGGCGCAGCGGGTCTATCATGCCGCGAGGGCGCAGGAGTACGCCGCACGCTGCATCGCAGAGGCGGCGCTGGATTCCGCGACGCTCGAATCTTTCGCGCTCGAGTCAGACCACGGGTCTGCGTTCTCGCTTCAGGAGGCGCAGCGCGCGGCGGAGGCGTCGCTTGAGTGGCTCGCTCGTGCTACCGAGAGGCGCCAGCACGCGAGCAAGGCGGCGGGCGCGGCGCTCTTGAAAGCGAGGGGGTTGAGCGATGGATAGTTCATGGCTCGACGATGTCCTCGACGCCGGGCAGGAGGACGTGCAACTCACCGGGCTTGTCGCCGACCTCATGGTCCGGAACACGCGGTTTGCCGCGTGGTTCAACGGCAAGGGCAAGGCCAACGGGGACACCTCGGCGCGGGGCTACGACATCGCCACCGCCCGCGCCGTGCTCGAGGCCGACGGCAACGACGGAGACGCGCGGTGCGCGGTGCTGGCGCGGCCCGACCGCCACGCGGCGGAGATGGGCGAGAACTACCTTCTGGACGTGCTGAGGGTGGCGCGCGAGCAGGCGAAGAAGGCGCCCTCCGCGGCGCGCGAGTGGGCCGAGGCGAAGGCCGTTTCGGAGTCGGGCGACCTCATCGAGCGCGTCGTTCTGTACAGGACCGACCCGCCGATCTACGCCATCACGGCGTTCGGCGTCACGTTCGACACGACGGCGGCCTGCGTGCTGAACCGCACGCGGTTTCAGGTCCGGGTCGCAGAGGCCACCAACAAGGTGATGGACCTGCCCAAGAAGAAGTACTCGGACTTCGTGCGGTCCATCTTCGACCGCGCTGAGGTCGTGGACATGCCGGACGACGCAAGCGAGGCGGGCGGAAACCGCGCCGAGGTCGAGGCCATCCTGTCGGGCATGGGCGAGGGCGACGATCGGCAGGCGCTCGACCGCGGGTGCAAGGTGAAGACCGATCTCGGGCAGGAGTGCATCGCGCTTCGCCCACTCGCGAAGACGGTGCGGATGGTGCTGCCGCAGTTGAGCCGCCCGGAGCTTTGCAAGATTTTGCGTGGGCTCGGGTGGGCCGACGTGCAAGTACGACTTCCCGGCGAGGCCGGTCAGGTTCGCGTGTGGAGGAGGTGATGCGACGAGACCTCATCCTCGGGCCGCCTGGCACCGGGAAGACGTTTACCCTGATGCGCGAGATCGAGAGCCTGCGCGCCGATGGCTTCATGCTGCACGAGATCGGCTTCGTGTCGTTCACGCGGAGGGCCATCCGAGAGGCGTCGGAGCGGGCGATGGCGGACTTCGGACTAGACGAAAAACCGCCGTGGTTCCGCACGCTGCACTCGACGTTTTGGCAACTCGGGGGGTTCGGGCGTGGCAACCAGCGCATCACGCACACGGAGTTGCGCGAGTTCAACACCGAGTTCGGATACCAGATCTCCGAGGACGACGACCACGCGGTCCTCGAGGAGGGCGTGGCGACCGTCAAGAACAAGCTGCGAGACGACCCGCTCAAGGCGGCGCATGAGTGGGCGCGAGCCAGGCGGGCGCCGCTTGAGCAGGCCGCAGGGGTGGTCGGCGTGCCGTTGCCGCAGCTCCGCGCCTACGCCCGCGCGTGGACCGACTGGAAGCGGCGCAACGTCAAGGCCGACCACACCGACTGCCTTGAGCGCGCGGTCGAACAGCGCACGATCATTCCTGTCCGCGCGCTGATCGTGGACGAGGCGCAGGACCTCAACCCGCTGCAGATCCAATCGCTCGCCCCAACACTGGCTTGCGCGGAGGTCGTGTTGGTGGCTGGCGACGATGACCAGGCCATTTTTACCTACTCCGGCGCCGAACCGGAGTGGATCATGGGCCTCGCGTCGTCGCCTGCGTGGCGGACCCGCGTGCTGTCTCAGAGCTACCGCGTCCCGCGCGCCGTTCACGCCGTGGCAGAGTCCGCCGTCAGGACGAACACGCGGCGCGTCGAGAAGATGTACGCGCCCGTGGCACGCGATGGCGAGGTGGTACGCGGGGTCACGTCGGCCGCGCGCGAACTGGCGGCGCGCATCGTCGACGGCCCGCACAGGTCCGGGGCCGTGCTCTGCCGGACACGGAAGGCCACCGGGCGACACGTCGACGATCTGTTTCGGCGCCAGGAACTGCCGTACATCGTCGCGAAGGGCATCGGGCCGAACCCTCTTGGCG